>DAOUZE010000086.1 GCA_030665765.1 Filomicrobium sp. | reverse complement strand
GACGAGCCGTTTGACCCGCATCAGCATCAAGCCGTGATGGAGCAAGAAGACCGGACAGTGCCGTCTGGAACCGTGCTCCAAGTCTATCAGCCGGGCTATGTCATCGCCGAACGCGTGCTTCGCCCGGCCATGGTCGTTGTTGCCAGAGGTGGACCGAAACCGGTCAAACCGGAAGCGGAAGCCGGTTCTGCCGACCAGGAGGCCGCACCACCACTAAATGCGGACACGGACCCGGCAAGCAGCCGCGCTAATGAAGCAGCGCCGGAAGACAGTGACAGCACAAATCACGGTTCCGGCACCAAAAACGGCACCGCGACTGGCTGATCATAATGCTGGACAAGCATCGCCCCTAGCAGCCGTCTGGCGGCTATTGCCCCGATATTCAAGGTGGGCCTCCACGTCCTTGCGACGGGGCGGTCTGCCACGCCAGACATGTAAATACGCAATAAATCGCAGCAACAGCCCGGCCAGCGAAATATTCATGAATAAAAAACATAAATAATTCTGCTCGAGACAAGACAACTGCAACAACCTCACCCGTTGATAAATTTAATTCTGCACTGAAGCGAACTGCCGCTACATGGGCAGCGGCGTAACTCTTCGCAATGTGAGGTTAAACCTACCGCCGCCTCCAATAAGTTCCGACGTCTCCTTCATCACTCTATCGATACCATGATAAGCCAGCCGGGATTCGCCGCCGAGTATCGCGACATCCCCTGATTTCAACACCAAGCGTGTTTTTGGGTCGCTGCGCTTGAGCCCGCCGACATGGAACACCGCATCATCACCGAGCGAAACCGAAACAACGGGTGCACGGGTTTCAGCTTCATCGCTATCGACATGGCTGCCAAGCTTCGTGCCGGCGGCATAGTAGTTTATGAGGCACGCCTCGGGATCAGCTGGACAGTCCGCGACGTCCGCCCAAAGTTCTAAAAACCGTTCGGGCATTCTCGGCCATGCCCTGCTAGTTTCCGGGTGAGTTGCCTGATAGCGGTAACCGCCGTCCTTGTCGGAAACCCAACCAAGTTCCCCGCAGTTCGTCATTTTTACCGAGAAGGGCTTCCCCGAACGTGGCATCTTCGGGCGGAAAAGCGGCGCTTGGGCCACCAGCTTTTGCACCATTTTGATGAGCTCAACCTGCTCGGAAGGTGCGAAATATCCCGAAAGATGCGTGAATCCGTCCAGCATAGCGCTTACCCATCGGAGTTATGAGGTCCAGTGCCGTACTTCCACTTTCACGCCAGCAGCTATTTGTCTCATCAACAAAAGCCCCACTCTACGCGGTTGCACGGCAAATTTGCCGACTTATATAACGCCTACGTGATCCACGATCTCAAGCCCAGCACCGGCGCGCCCGGTATTGGCAGTAATATGGGGACCGTGCCCGGGCGTCTGTTGTTGGCGCACGTCTTCAGCAGGCGTTGAGGTTATTCAGGCGCCGCAGCAAAGGGCCTACACGGTCTGCCGCAACAAAAGAGGATAATTAAGAATGTCCAAAGTCATCGGCATCGATCTCGGCACGACGAACTCTTGCGTAGCTGTCATGGAAGGCGGCAAACCCAGGGTTCTTGACAACGCCGAAGGTGCCAATACCACCCCCTCGATCGTCGCTTTTACCGAGGACGGCGAGCGGCTGGTGGGTTTGCCTGCGAAACGTCAGGCCGTAACCAATCCACTCAACACCCTGTTTGCCATTAAGCGTTTGATCGGCCGTCGGTTCGACGACGAGACAGTGAAAAAGGACCAGGCTCTCGTCCCCTATAAGATCGTTGAGGGACCAAACGGTGATGCCTGGATTGAAGCCAACGGAAAAAAATATTCACCCCAGCAGATATCGGCCTTCATCCTGCAGAAGATGAAGGAAACGGCAGAAGCCAAACTCGGCGAAACCGTCACTCAGGCGGTGATCACCGTTCCCGCTTACTTCAACGACGCCCAGCGCCAGGCTACCAAGGATGCCGGCAAGATTGCCGGGCTGGAAGTACTACGCATTATCAATGAGCCAACCGCGGCGGCCCTCGCCTACGGACTCGACAAGAAGCAGGCGGCAAGCACCATCGCTGTCTATGACCTTGGCGGCGGCACGTTCGATATTTCGATCCTGGAGATCGGGGACGGCGTCTTCGAGGTGAAATCGACTAACGGCGACACCTTCCTTGGCGGCGAAGACTTCGACATGACCCTGGTTGGCTATCTCGCCGATGAGTTCAAAAAAGAAAACGGCATCGATCTCCGCCAGGATAAATTGGCGCTTCAACGCCTCAAGGAAGCTGCTGAGAAAGCCAAGATTGAACTCTCCTCTTCGGCCCAGACGGAAGTCAACCTGCCCTTCATCACGGCTGATCAGTCGGGTCCCAAGCACCTGACGATGAAACTCACACGCGCCAAGATGGAAAGCCTTGTCGGGCATCTAATCGAGCGCACCAAGGGCCCCTGCCAGCAGGCGATCAAGGACGCCGGTCTGAAGGCGGCCGACATCAGCGAAGTCGTCCTTGTTGGTGGCATGACCCGCATGCCGCGCGTGCAAGAGCTCGTCAAGCAGGTCTTCGGCAAGGAACCGCATAAGGGTGTTAACCCGGATGAAGTTGTCGCCGTTGGCGCCGCGATCCAAGCCGGTGTGTTGAAAGGCGAAGTCAAGGATGTCCTGCTTCTCGACGTCACCCCATTGTCGCTCGGCATCGAGACATTGGGCGGCGTATTTACCCGTCTCATCGATCGCAACACAACAATCCCGACCAAGAAGAGTCAGGTGTTCTCCACTGCAGAGGATGGTCAAAGCGCCGTCACCATTCGTGTTCAGCAGGGCGAACGTGAAATGGCAGCTGACAACAAGATGCTTGGCCAGTTCGACCTTATCGGCATCCCTCCAGCCCCCCGTGGCGTGCCGCAGATCGAGGTCACCTTCGACATCGACGCCAACGGTATCGTTCACGTCTCGGCGAAGGACAAGGCGACTGGCAAGGAACAGTCTGTTCGCATCGAGGCCTCGGGCGGCCTCACCGACTCCGAGATCGAGACCATGGTCAAGGATGCGGAGGCCCATGCCAGCGAGGATAAGGTCCGGCGCGAACTCGTTGAGGTGCGCAACCAAGCCGAAGCCATGATCCATGCGACCGAGAAGACACTTGAGGAAAACAAGGACAACGACAAGGTCGCCGCCGTGAAGGACGAAGTTGAAGCTGCTATCACCTCCGCCAAAGAAGCCATGGCCGGCGAGGACACCGAAGCTATCCAGACAACCCTTGCAAACCTGACGCAGGTCTCCATGAAGATCGGTGAGGCCGTTTATGCCGGACAGCAGCAGGCCGCAGAAGAAGCCGCCGAGAGCGACGCAGCCTCGGAATCGCCGGCTGGCGACGACGTGGTCGACGCCGATTTCGAGGAAGTTGACGACGACAAAAAGTCGGCCTGATTTCGTGAATGACCGTGTTCATCGGGACCCGGGTTTCGCCTGGGTCCCGAAATTCGTTGAGCCGACCTTCTCAAAACTCTCATACCGCCTGCCCAAAAAGGGTTTATGTACCGTTGACAGATTACAGCAGATTGCAAAGGCTCGGTGTTTCGCGCGGCGCAGCCCAGCGCTTTGTTCTCATGCGCAGCTAAACCGGCAAGGAAGCAATGACGACCATGGCCAAGCGCGACTACTACGAAGTTCTCGGCATCGATCGAGGCGCCACCGATCAGGACCTTAAGTCGGCATTCCGAAAACTCGCCAAGAAGTTTCATCCCGACACCAATACTGGCGATGTTGATGCGGAAAAGAACTTTAAGGAAGTCAACGAAGCCTACGAAGCCCTGAAAGACCCGCAAAAGCGCGCCGCCTACGATCAGTTCGGCCACGCCGCTTTCGAGGGCATGGGTGGACGCGGCCCAGGCGGAGGGCAAGGCGGCTTTGGACCCGACTTCGCATCCTCGATGTCGGACATCTTCGATGACCTGTTCGGGGAGTTCATGGGTGGACGGCGTGGCGGAGGAGGTCGGCATTCTGGGCGCGAACGCGGCGCCGACCTGCGCTACAATATGAACATCACGCTCGAAGAAGCCTTCAATGGTAAGACCGCGCAAATCCGGGTGCCAACAAGCGTCAGCTGTGAAACCTGCGACGGCAGCGGCGCCAAATCCGGAACCAATCCGACAACGTGCCCAACCTGTTCAGGCGCGGGAAAGATACGTGCTAGCCAGGGATTCTTCACGATTGAACGTCCTTGTCCGACCTGCCATGGCCGCGGCGAGACCATCCAGAACCCCTGCGCCGATTGCGGCGGCGCCGGACGTGTCACCAAGGAACGTACACTGTCGGTCAACATCCCGCCCGGAGTGGAAGACGGCACCCGTATCCGTCTCGCCGGTGAGGGGGAAGCCGGTATGCGTGGCGGCCCCGCAGGAGATCTCTACATCTTCCTGTCCATTGAGCCGCATTCCATTTTTCAGCGCGATGGCGCCGACATCTTCTGCCGCGTGCCGATCTCCATGACCACGGCCGCCCTCGGTGGCCAGATTGAAGTGCCCACCGTCGAGGGCGCAATCTCGCGTGTAAAAATCCCTGAAGCAACCCAGAGCGGTAAACAGTTCCGCCTCAAGGGCAAGGGCATGCCGGTCCTGCGTTCCAAGCTAACCGGCGACATGTACATCCAGGTCGAAGCCGAGACGCCAACCAAACTGACAAGGCGCCAACGCGAGTTGCTGGAGGAGTTCCAAAAACTCAGTGACGCAGGAACAAGCCCTGAAAGCCAAAGCTTCTTTGACCGGATGAAAGGCCTGTTCGACGGCAAGACAAGTTGAGGCTCAACTCGACTAAAGCACAAGTGCATCAGTCGGATAGGCCGCGCTTCGGGCTTGATCGCAATCAATCATCAGCACCATAAAGCATCGTATCGAACCCTCGCCGGGGCATAACAAGCGGCCCGGCGTCAATGGAGATACGATCATGAGATTCACGAAAACCACGCTCTCCCTTGTGGCGCTTTCCGCAGCCATCGCTATGCATGCTAACATTGCACAAGCTGGCATGACCGATGCTGGCAAAAAAGCAATGCAGGCGGCCGGCGAGATCATGTTTGAACAACGCTGCCGCAGCTGCCACGCTGACGATCCCGCCCGTAAGGCCTACGGGCCGAGCCTGATTGGCGTCATCGGACGCAAAGCCGGCTCACTCGAAGGATTCGAGTACTCCGACGCCATGAAGAACTCAGGCATTGTCTGGAACAAAAACACACTGCGCGCCTGGATGGCGGACAACGATGGATTCATGCCCGGTACGCGTATGCGCCATGTTGGCATTGACGACCGGACCGAACAGGACTTTCTGCTGACGTACTTGACGAGCCTGTCCACGCAGTAAACTCAAAACTCATCACGATCGCAGACCACGATCCATTAAGCGCCGACTATTAGGGCCGGCGCTTTCTTTTTGAGCAAGCCTTCTCGCCAGCCACCAGCAAAGTACGATTGATCGCCCACCGCTTCCATTGCGTATCAAGAAGCACGTCAAGATGATGGGAGAAACGTCAAATGGCGCGTCAAAGCTCGAAGAAGCACGGCTACTACGTGCTGATGTTGGTTTCGCTGGTTGGCACGGAAGCCCTCGCGGCGGACCCGCCTGCACAGCCCCCTCCGCAATTGCCCCCGATGTCGCAGGTCGAATTCGGCAAACTCTTGGTCACGCAGCGCTGCGCAAATTGCCACGCAGTCGCAATCGGGCAAGACCGATACGCAGCGCCATTGCACGACTTGTTCGGCCGCAAATCCGGAAGCCTCAAAGGTTACACATATTCAAGCAATATCAGGAACTTGAACATTGCCTGGTCGGTCTCAACGCTCAACGATTGGCTGACTCAGACGACGTTTAACACACCCGATATCCGCATGCGCCACGTCGGCATCCCCAAACAAGATCAACGCGAAGCGATCCTGGCCTTCCTAAAGACCTTGCAAGGCAACGTTCCTTCAGACCAAAAATAGACCGGGCTTCCATCGAATAACCATCAGGTTTTCCGGAGATCAAAAGACCATGAGCGAAGCGACCCGACTGCTGTTCTTTGCCGGCTCCGCGCGCAGCGGCTCGTTCAACAAAAAGGTTGCTCAGCTTGGCGCACGCATCGCTGAAGCCAATGGCATCCACTCGACCTTCGCCGACCTCGGGGACTACCCCATGCCGCTCTATGACGGCGACATCGAAAGCAACGAAGGTCCTCCCGAAAACGCGGCGAAACTGAAGGCACTCTTCAGCCTCCACACCGGTGTCCTCATCTCCTGTCCGGAGTACAACGCATCGATCTCGCCACTGCTGAAGAATACCCTCGATTGGGTCAGCCGGATCCGTGATGAGGACGAGGCGCCGCTTGAGGTGTACCGCACACGTGTATTCGCACTGGCTGGAGCTTCACCAGGCGGCATGGGCGGTTTGCGCGGCCTCTACACGGTGCGGCATGTCTTGGAGCTAGGCCTTGGCGCCCTCGTGCTGCCCGAGCAGTTCGCCGTGCCAAGAGCCGCCGGAGCCTTCGAGGAGAACGGCCACCTAAAGGACGTCGTCGCCCAAGAGCGTTACAAGGGTCTCATCGAAAAACTCGCTCGCGCTGCCCGCGTCCTCCATGGCTAGAGTGTTCTGACGGCAGGCTTAAGGGGTTCAGCCCTAAGGCTTGATGAACACCAGCAGGATCGCGACGGTTAGAGCCGAACTAACGGTCCCCAGTGCCACCGCACCCGAGGCTGAATTAATCGCTCCCCCGGTTTGGTTGGCGAAAATGTATGCGTTGACACCTGTCGGCACGGCCGCAAGAATCGCCACCACGCCGAGCGACAGCCGATCGAGCTCGAACACCAGGCTCGCCAGTGTGATCGCAACAAGCGGCATTAGCAAAAGTTTCAGCATTACGATCATAGCCAGCGTCGGCACTTGCCCCCTAATCTCGAACCGTACTAGAGATAATCCCAAAGCGACCAACGCAGCCGGCACACCAGCCTGAGCAAGCAATCCCAGAACTTTCAAGCCGACGTCCGGCATTTGCAGTCCGCTGAAACGCCACAATCCGCCCAACACGATTCCGACGATGATGGGGTTCCGGCTGAGATCACGGAACAACGTTGCCACGATGTCACCGGCGCCTGCCCCAGCATCTCGACTGGCGATGTTGGCGTGCAGTGTCGCGATCAGCCACAACGTCGGGGCATGGATGGATAAAACAAGCGCAAGTGGAGCCGCAGCTGGGGGGCCGAAAGTGGTCAGCGAAATCGGGATGCCTAGCATCACCGCGTTTCCGAACATCGACGACATGGCGATCGACGCGGCATCTTCCGATGGCCTTCGCAGCAGAAATTTCGTCCCGAGCACCGAAGCAGCATAAGTCACCACGACTGCCCCGTAGAAACTGAGCCAGACACCCGCTACCGACAGATTCTGAAAATCGGCGGTGATGATTGTTTTGAAAAGCAGCGCAGGAATCGCCAGATGAAAGGCGAACTCAGAAACGCCCTGTTCGGCGGTTGATGACAGCCAACCGCGCCATCCAAACAGGTAGCCGAGAGCAATGAGCCCGAAAACCGGCGCGACAATTGACAGGATTTCGAACACGGCTCAGGCCCTTCAAACAAGGAACACGAGCCGCACACCCTGCCGAATGAAAGCGCCGTTCGCAAACGGATTCCGCGCGAGCCGCTGAACGAAACCTGGCACTAGAGCGGCGCTGCGCCGACCGACTGTCCAGCAAACGGTCGGTTTGGAAAACGCGGCCGTATTTGCCCGCTCAAAGGTGCCGCCAGCCCTGCCTGTGCAGGCTCACCGATTAGCTTCCCGCCGAATTTCTGCACCTCAAAGACGGCCAACCCACGCTGTGTGGTGCCATTCGGGAGAAGGGTAAAACGCCCGTCCACACCATCAAAACCAGCGGGCATCGTCAGATTTGCTTGCGTAAACCGCTGCCCCCTAGGCCGGGCCGACAGCGAGATGGCCAGTCGGATCGCATCATAAGCATGGCTTGCCACCCTCGGTGGCACTTGCCCAAATGTATTTGCGAAGCGCTCCGAAAAGCTCTGCCAGCCGCGCGGATCAGGGCCCGGATACCAACCGCCAATAAAGACTTCATCGCGACCTATGCTTGGATAATCCCAGCCACTCAGACCGATGAGCTGCGTCCTGCTCGTATCGATTTTCGCATAGGCGATCTGCGGCCCAAGCGTCGGCAGCGAGTCCTTGTTACCGGGCAGGAACAGCGCATCGACGGGTGATCCAGTCAAGGCAATCTCGTTGATGGTATCAAAGACGCGTTTCGCCGGATCCAACATTTTATTGGCCCCTAACTCGAAGCGCTCCAACGCGACGATTGTCCCGCCTCCGCGCATTACGGCATCACGAAAGGCCTGCTCGACGGCATCGCCGTAAGCCCCCACGGGGACCAACGCCGCAAAGCTCCGCTTGCCCCGAGATAAACTGAACGACACGATCCGCTCCACCTCGGCTTGCGGAAGGTAACTCATTAAATAGACGCCATTGCCGCCAACCGAGCGATCATTGGAAAACGAAAGAACCGGCACATTCTCTGTGCGTGTCACCGCAGCCACACTTGGAACGGACGCGCCAAACAAGGGCCCGACTATTAACTCCGCCCCCTCACTCAGGGCTTCCCGTGCGGCGGCCTGTGCCCCAGCCGCACTGCCATCATCGTTTTTAACGATGAGCTGCACGTTCGGATTATCACCATCAAACAGAGCCATTTCGCCGGCCTGCTTCATACCCTTGGCAATAAGCGCCCTCGGTCCAAAATCCTGCAGCGGCAGAATCATGGCAACCGTAACGGGGCTCTTTTTGCCGGCATCTGCGGATAGCGAGCCCTGTGCTCCGCTATCAACCTGCCCCGCCTGAGGCACACTGTTGAGATTGGTTGCGCATCCCGCCGCGAGACCGCTAACGCAGGCTAGCGCCACCACCGCCAGGGCACTACGCCCCACGCCGGTTGCCCAGAGGGGTAACCAATTGTTGAGTGCCAGCTTGCTCATCAGCCGCTCGATCCTCTCATAACCCTTCGCTCGCACCTTTTCTCGAGAGCACACTACTCCTGCCTGATTCGCTATCATCACTAAATCTGGTTAGATGATCTGGGCGCGAAGGAGAAGCGCACAAATCCATCATGATGTTCGTGAAGCACACGAGGCCATGCATAGGGTGGCAATAAGTGTTTCTTGAGATCGGACCGGCACCGGCCCTATCCGGCTGTTTGGTGGCGACAGAGCGCTCAGTTGGAGGATGTACTTGAACGAATAAAAGGACCCAACGCTGTGGATGAGCGCGACGCACCCACCGACAGCCCAGACAACCCCGTCAAGCCCGCTGCGACAGCGGTCGAGGCACGCTCCGGTGCACTGGCGCCAATCGTAAACCGTGCCACCAGCGAATTGACGCGACTTTGTGCACAAACCCGAGTGGCGGGCTTGCATCTTGTAGCGACGCCTATTGGCAATCTAGGCGACATAACTTTGCGAGCGCTCGCGATGCTCGCGACGGCCGATGTGATCTATGCTGAAGATACGCGTCACAGTGGCAGGCTCTTAAGCCACTTCGCCATCAAAGCGAAGCTGCGCCCTTATCACGAACACAATGCCGAACGCGAACGTCCCGCGATTCTGGCTACGCTTGAAAAAGGCGAGAGCGTCGCCCTGATATCGGACGCTGGCACTCCGCTTATATCGGATCCGGGCTATAAACTCGTCCGCGAATGCCTTGCTGCCGGTCATACCGTTGACAGCATTCCTGGACCATCCGCCCCGCTTGCCGCACTCGTCGCCTCAGGATTGCCGACCGACACTTTCTTTTTTTCCGGCTTCCTGCCAACCAAATCCCGAGCCCGCAAGGCGCGGGTTGAGGAACTGGCATCAATACCGGCCACGCTCATCCTCTTTGAGGCACCCTCTCGCGTCTCAGATACCTTGCGCGATCTCGCCGATGGCCTAGGTGATCGCCAGGCCGCAATCGCCCGGGAACTCACCAAACTGAATGAAGAGTTTGCCCGTGGCCGTTTGAGCGAGCTGATCACCGATTTTCAGAACCGCGACCGGATCAAGGGCGAGATCGCGATCGTTGTCAGCCCGCCGCTGCCAACAGAGCTTTCAGACGCCGATCTCGAAACGCGGCTAGTTGAGGCGCTAAGTGAAATGTCGCTTCGGGACGCCGCCAAGGCGATCGCCGATGATCTGGGCGTTCCTCGCAAACGCGTCTATGAACTTGGGCTGACATTACGGCGGACCATGGGCGATGCCAAATAACAAGCCAAAAATCGATGCCAGCAAAGTCAGCCCAAACAAAGCATTGCGGCGCCGCCGCTATTACTCCGGTCCAACCGCCAAACGCATGGCCGCGCTCTGGCTGATGCTAAACATCCCTGGCTTGCGAGTGCACCCACTTGCAAATCTCGGCAGCATCCAGAGCGTGACCCGCCTCCGCGTCGCCGAGGCAGTAACCTAGCGCGGCGAAACGCAAAAAAGCGGCAAGCCGCGTAGGCAAATAAAAAGACCAGCAAGAAAGTATCTAGGCCGTAATCTCAATGCCGCGTTGCATCTGCGCCGCCTGCAGCGTGTTTTTTAACAAGCAGGCGATCGTCATCGGACCGACACCACCCGGTACCGGCGTAATGGCGCTGGCAACTGCTGCAGCTTCTGCGTATGCGACATCACCTTTCAGCTTCGCCTTGCCGCCTCGAACCTCGACCCGATTGATGCCGACGTCAATCACAATGGCACCAGGTTTGATCCAATCACCCTTGACGAACTCAGGGATGCCGACAGCCGCAATCACCAGATCGGCCCGCTTCACTACGCTTTGAATGTCCTTCGTCCGCGAATGCGCCACCGTCACCGTGCAGTTCTCACGCAACAACAAAGCCGCCATCGGCTTGCCGACGATGTTTGATCGCCCGATCACAACGGCATCCATTCCCGAAAGGTTCTCCTGGGCCGACTTAGCGAGAATAAGAGAGCCAGTCGGCGTGCAAGGTGCCAGTGCCGCTTCTCCAATCCACAACCGGCCGACATTCACAGGGTGAAACCCATCGACGTCCTTTGCCGGATCGATTGAGTTCAGAACCTTCTCTGCATCGACATGCTTGGGTAGCGGCAGCTGCACCAAAATCCCATTGATGGCCGGATCCTTGTTGAGCGAAGCGACCAGAGCCAGCAACTCCGCTTCCGGCGTCTCCACCGGCAGCTTGTGCTCGACGGAGTTCATGCCAACTTCTTTTGTCTGCTGGCCCTTATTGCGCACGTACACTTGACTGGCCGGATCCTCGCCAACGAGGACCACAGCAAGGCCCGGAGTAAATCCATGCGCGCTCTTCAACGCCTCAACTTTGACTTTGAGATCGGCGCGAACCTGCGCTGCAACGGCCTTACCGTCAATAATACGTGCACCCGACATGCTCGAAGTTTCCTCTCTGGTTTGTTGTGTATGACTGTCGTTGCGCAAAAAAGAGGGCGATACCGCTAACCGGCCCCGGCTTTGCAGAGTTCCGCGCGAAGCCTTCGTACTAAAGTAGAGGAATCCCCGTGGACATGCAGCAACTTGACGCGCGTTTTCGCGCCCGATCGCAGCGATACGGAGGATTTCGGCATTTTTAGCCAGGCCGCGATCAGTTTTTCGACGGCAGCATTGGCCGCTCCACCCTCCGGCACAGCGCGGACTTTAATTTGCAAAGCCGGACCCTCAGCCGTCTCGCATAGGCCAAAAACGGACTCCACAGACGATTTCGGCGTCACACGAACCCTGAGCGAAATGCCCGATTGCACGAGCCTCCAAGGATCGACGGACTTCGTCACAAACCTAACGCCCGAACCTGCGGAATGATCACCTCAGCAATGACCCGAATAGCGAACCAACAGGCTAAAAGCAGGAAGATCGGCGAAATATCTATACCGCCGAGATCGGGCATCCACCGCCGGATCCTGCGCAGGGCCGGTTCTGTCAGCATTGCAAGCGCATGGAAGACGGATCGAACGGTTGGGTTGTTTGGATTCACAACACCGAAAGCGACCAGCCAACTGAAGATGACACTAGCCAGCACCACAAATGTGTAGAGCTGGATAACCTGTATCGCTAATTCTAGAATGATAACTATGAGGTTGCCCATCGCGCCCCGCTTTGAAGAAGAGGATCCATTGCGACGTGTAGCCTCGCGCCGCGCCGACGGCAAGTGCGCGACCGGGACCCTTGCCCGCCGGCCGCTCCGATTCCTTGACATTCTCTTCGGCTATTCACTA
>DAOUZE010000349.1 GCA_030665765.1 Filomicrobium sp. | reverse complement strand
GTGAAGTCTGACGACGTCGCCGGGCGGACTAAGGTGTACGAGGCTATTGTGCGCGGTGACGATGCGTTCGAAGCGGGCGTGCCGGAGAGCTTCAACGTGCTCGTCAAGGAGATGCGTGCCTTGGGTCTCAACGTTGAACTTATCAATACGGATAGGAAACCAGGAGAAGAAAAGGAGACCGGTGTCCAGCTGCGGCTGCAATCGCCGCCGGCTGCTGCCGAGTAACCATCCAGGCCGAGAAGGGACGGCCCCGATGCATGGCGGGGCTGGACCCAACCGCCGCCCCACGAAATTATGGGCCTGTTGCTGAGGGCCCGCCAGGAGACTGCCGATGAACGAGATCGCCAACTTTTTCAAGAGCCAGCAGCCGCTCCAGACCTTTGATCAGATCAAGATCTCGCTAGCCAGCCCCGACGACATCTTGTCGTGGTCGTTTGGCGAGATCAAGAAACCTGAGACGATCAACTACCGTACGTTCAAGCCCGAACGCGATGGTCTGTTCTGCGCGCGCATCTTCGGCCCGATCAAGGACTACGAGTGCCTGTGCGGCAAGTACAAGCGGATGAAGTACAAGGGTATTATCTGCGAAAAGTGCGGCGTGGAAGTGACCCTGGCCAAGGTCCGCCGCGAACGCATGGGGCACATCGAACTGGCGGCGCCGGTCGCCCATATCTGGTTCCTGAAGTCGCTGCCGTCCCGCATCGGCCTGCTGCTTGACATGACGCTCAAGGACCTCGAGCGGGTCCTGTATTTCGAGAACTATGTCGTCGTCGATCCGGGGATCTCGCCGTTCAAGGAAAAGCAACTTCTGACCGAGGAAGAGTATAGCCAAGCACTCGAAGAGCATGGGTCAGACAGTTTTACGGCCGGAATCGGCGCAGAGGCCATCCGTGAAATCCTGATCAACATGGATCTGCACAAGATCCGTGAGGACCTGCGTCAGGAGATCGCCGAGGCGACTACGGAACTGAAGCCGAAGAAGCTCGGCAAGCGGCTCAAGGTGATTGAGGCGTTTATCGAGTCGGGTAACCGTCCGGAATGGATGATACTCACCGTAGTGCCGGTGATACCTCCGGAATTGCGGCCTTTGGTTCCACTCGATGGCGGCCGGTTCGCGACGTCGGACCTTAACGATCTCTATCGTCGCGTCATCAACCGTAACAACCGTCTGAAACGACTTATGGAGCTGCGCGCGCCCGACATCATTATCCGCAACGAAAAGCGTATGTTGCAGGAGTCAGTGGACGCGCTGTTCGACAATGGCCGCCGCGGTCGGGTTATCACGGGCGCCAACAAGCGGCCTCTGAAGTCGCTGGCGGATATGCTGAAAGGTAAGCAGGGCCGGTTTCGGCAGAACCTGCTCGGTAAGCGCGTCGACTACTCGGGACGCTCCGTGATCGTGGTTGGTCCCGAGCTGAAACTGCATCAATGCGGCTTGCCCAAGAAGATGGCTTTGGAGCTGTTCAAGCCGTTCATCTATGCGCGACTGCAGGTGCTTGGTCAGGCCGCGACCGTCAAGCAAGCCAAGAAGCTCGTTGAAAAGGAAAAGCCGGAAGTCTGGGACGTCCTCGATGAGGTGATCCGAGAACATCCGGTGATGCTGAACCGGGCGCCGACGTTGCACCGGCTTGGCATTCAGGCGTTCGAGCCAGTGCTGATTGAAGGTAAGGCGATCCAGTTGCACCCGCTGGTCTGCGCAGCTTTCAACGCCGACTTCGATGGTGACCAGATGGCGGTCCATGTGCCGTTGTCGCTTGAAGCCCAGCTCGAAGCACGCGTGCTCATGATGTCGACCAACAACATTCTGCACCCGGCCAATGGTCAGCCGATCATCGTGCCGTCGCAGGATATCGTGCTGGGACTTTATTACCTATCGCTTATTGCGGATAACGAACCCGGCGAAGGTATGATCATTGGCTCTTCCAGCGAAGTGCTTCATGCGCTTGGCACAGGCTCCGTGACACTGCACGCCAAGGTCAAGGGCCGCTGGATTACCTACGATGAAGCGGGTAACGAAATCGTCGAGCTACACGACACGACACCTGGACGCATTCTACTCGGCGATCTGTTGCCGCGGCGCCCAGGTATCAAGTTCGATCTGGTCAACCAGCTACTGACGAAAAAAGCGATCTCGAAGATGATCGACGAGGTTTACCGCGGCTGCGGTCAGAAGGAGACCGTGATTTTCTGCGACCGGATCATGGCGCTTGGATTCCATCATGCCTTCAAGGCTGGCATCTCGTTCGGCAAGGACGATATGCTCATTCCGGACGCCAAACCTGCTATTATGGCGGAGACGGAAGAATTCGTGCGCGAGTTCGAGCAGCAGTACAACGATGGCCTCATTACGCAGCTGGAAAAGTACAACAAGGTCGTCGATGCCTGGTCGAAATGCACCGACAAGATCGCCAAGGAGATGATGGAGCGTATCTCAGCAACCGAGTTCCTTGAGAACGGGCGCCAGAAGCCGATCAACTCGATTTACATGATGAGCCATTCCGGCGCACGCGGTTCGCCAACCCAGATGCGTCAGTTGGCGGCCATGCGCGGACTCATGACGAAGCCGTCGGGTGAGATTATCGAGACGCCGATCAAGGCGAACTTCAAGGAAGGCTTGTCGGTGCTCGAGTACTTCAACTCGACACACGGCGCGCGGAAGGGTCTTGCCGATACAGCGCTGAAAACCGCCAACTCTGGTTATTTGACGCGGCGCCTAGTCGACGTGGCGCAGGATTCGATTATCTTGGAGCCTGATTGTGGGACCGACGATGGCATCTCGATCCAGGCGGTCGTCGATGCCGGGCAGGTGATCGTACCACTATCACAGCGGGCGCTTGGACGCACGGCTGCGGAGGATATCATCAGTCCGGAGACCGGCGAAGTCATTATCGAGAAGAATACGTTGATCGAAGAAAGGTTGGCGGAGGCAATCGGGGCGGCGGAGATCCAGGAACTCAAGATCCGTTCTGTGCTGACTTGCGAAACGCAAACGGGTGTCTGCGCGGCTTGCTATGGCCGCGACTTAGCGCGTGGTACGCCGGTGAATATCGGCGAAGCCGTCGGCGTCATTGCTGCACAGTCGATCGGTGAACCGGGCACTCAGCTGACCATGCGCACCTTCCACATTGGCGGTACGGCGCAAGTTGTTGATACGTCGTTCATCGAGTCGAGTTTTAACGGCACGGTGCGGGTCAAGAACCGCAATCTGGTGAAAGACAGTCAGGGCCGTCTGGTGGCGATGACGCGTAATGTGGCGCTTACCATCGAGGACCAGACCGGTAAGGAATTGGCCATTCACAAGGTGCCCTACGGTGCACGTCTGCTGGTCGATGAAGGTGACACGGTTAAGCGCGGTACGCGCATGGCGCAGTGGGACCCCTACACCCGTCCGATCTTGAGCGAGGTTGATGGGACGATCAGCTTTGAAGATATCGTCGACGGCGCTTCGGTGCGTGAGCAGACCGATGAGGTTAAGGGCACCACCAATCGCGTCGTGATTGACTGGCGTGCCTCGCCGCGTGGAGCCGAACTGAAACCGGCTATCGTCGTTAACGATTCCAAGGGCAAGCCTGTCAAAGCCCCTCGTGGTGGAGATGCCCGCTATCTGTTGACGGTGGACGCGATCCTTTCGGTCGAGCCCGGCGATAAGTTGAAGGCCGGCGACGTGTTGGCTCGTAGTCCGATGGCGTCGGCGAAGTCAGGCGACATTACCGGTGGTCTACCTCGTGTTGCGGAGCTTTTCGAAGCCCGCCGCCCGAAAGATCACGCGATCATTTCCGAGGCTTCAGGCACGGTCGAGTTCGGTAAGGACTACAAGAACAAGCAGCGCATTATCGTGCGGCC
>DAOUZE010000247.1 GCA_030665765.1 Filomicrobium sp. | reverse complement strand
ACAAAAATGATTTTGACGCCACTTCGTGCAGCCTCGCTGACGATCTGCTCGATCATTTGAACGGATGCGGGATCAAGGCTGGAGGTTGGCTCGTCGAGCAGCAACACCTCGGGCCGCACGGCAAGCGCCCTCGCCAGTGCGAGGCGTTGCTGTTCGCCTCCTGATAGGCGACGCGCCGGCTGACGGGACAGCGCATTTAGCCCCACACGGGCGAGTAGCTGACTGCGCTCAGCCACATCAGCAGAACCGTGCAGGCGCAAAACAAAATCGATGTTCTCGGCCACCGAACGCCGCAACAGAACAGGCTTCTGAAAAACCAGGGCCTGCCGCCTTTGAACGTCGCGGTGCGGCTGCTGCCCGGCCCAGGAGATGGTGCCTTCCGATGGCGAGATGAGCCCGTGTAGGAGCCGCAAGAGAAGAGATTTGCCGGCTCCGTTCGGCCCCATCACTATGGTGATACCATCGGCGGATAGCTTAAAATCAAGCTTGTCGATCGGCCGCCTGTTTCCGGCTTCGAAGGTGAGCCCGATGACCTCGAGCGGAAACAATGGGATCGATTTCGAACCCGTACCGGCATCGGCGCGGGACACGATGCCGCGCGGCATTTGCAAAGTGAAATCAGGCATAGGCCTGCCTTGCCGCCGTCGCCCGGAACGACAATGCCATCGCGTTGACCAACATGGAGATGGTCAGCAAGACAATGCCAAGCGCGAGCGCAAGGGCAAGATCCCCCTTTGAAGTCTCGAGCGCTATGGCGGTTGTCATAACCCGGGTTAGATGATCGATGTTGCCGCCCACGATCATCACGGCGCCAACTTCGGCAATGGCGCGCCCAAAGCCGGCCAGAGCCACAGTGATGAGGCTGTAACGGGCGTCCCAGAGCAGTGCGCTCATCATCGCTGGCACCGACAGGCCGAGCGAGCGAAACAGCTCATCGTACTCCAAAAACAGGTCTTCGATGATCTGGCGAGACAACGCCGCGATGATCGGCGTAATAAGTATTGCCTGGGCAATGATCATTGCCGTTGGCGTGTAGAGCAAACCGAGCGTCCCGAGCGGGCCAGCTCGTGACAACGACAAATAGACAAGCAGGCCGACAACGACCGGCGGCAAACCCATCAGCGTATTGAAGCTGACAATGGCCAGGCCTCGCCCAGGGAATCTGGTCACGGCGACCAAGGTCCCGAGCGCAAATCCGAAGATACAAGAGATCAGCAACGCCGATAGGCTGACCCGCAACGATAGAGCAATGATCTCAACGAGATCACGATTGCCCTCGAGGACGAGTCCGAAGGCCAAACGGAACGCTCCTGCAAAATCCTGCAAACTGCACCATTTATTTCTTAATTGGCGGTTAATATGCAGAATTTACATAAGTGATGCAAGTATACAATTCGGGCGCACTTAGTGTCCGGGCGGAGTAAGATGACGGCGCCCAATGCATGTAGTGCGTAAACGGAATTGATTTGCGAACCGGCCATGGTCCCGCCATGCGGCGTTATCAACCTGACGAGCAGCACGGCGCTTGGAAAGGTGCGTCAAACGACGCCAAAACCCTTCCTTCCTGCGTAGTGATTTAGCTTGATCAGCTGCCGTGTCCTATGGGGAAGGACTTCACCCACTCGCCACCTTCAGTGTCGCGAGAGGTCACGGTCAGGCTAGTTGCACCATTCACCCGGTAATCGAAGTCGATCGATGGATCTTGCGATACCGTGATAGAACCAGTCATGGCGAAAACCAGATCGTCACCCTGACGAACCTCGATGTTGCTGACCATGTTCAGCGGAATGTAGAGCAGCGTAAGCTGATCCAGAACCATGCCGGTATGATTGGGGTGCGACAGAGTCAATCTGGCTTTCGGACGCAGCTGCGTCATGGTTTTCGAGTTGTCCGTGTGAGCCAAGCTCATGCGACCCGTATTGGCGGCTATGACGGCTGGGTCTCCCTGCGGCGGAGCCGAACAAGCTGCTTGTCCGCCAGCAAATTTGGTGTGTTTCGAAACCATGTAGAGCTGGCCGTCGCTTGCTTCCACCACGGCACGCACATCGGTCGCTGAATTGAAACGCAACTTGGTAGCCAGTGAGATTTCCGTACGGCCTTCGCCAAGTTGGAAAGCGGCGGCCACCGGCGAGGGGTTCTCATCGACAATGAAGGTGACCGATTTCAGCGTGCGTCCGTCGCTGAAACGAGCCTTCATGGAGACCGGGACGATGCTTTGATCCGTTGGGCGAGCGGGAGCCGAGAACTGAATGATACCGCGGCCGTCGTGGATCGAACGAACGCCAAAGATGTCCGGCTTGAGGATGTCCCAAGTTGTGCCTGCAAATGCTGACGCCGCCGAAGCCCCAAGCGCCACCGCGCTTACGACCATTAAACCCAGTGCTCTGTAACCCATTAATCCGCCCGTGACCTTTATCAGCCCAAATTGGTGGTTACTATTTTGCATACCTTTTCCCTCGGCAACAAGCTCGCCGGCATTATCATGCGTACAGAGTGGTAAATAGAGTGGTAAATAAGGTAGTTGCCGCATCCTGTTTGCCCGCCAATACACCGCGAACGCGTGCGAGCCCGACACGCCGTCCGCCGACAACGTGGTTATCTCCTTCACCGGCCCAGGAGATGCCCGAAACGACGACCCGCCGCGCGCCCGTCCAGCCCTGTTCGGGACCGGCCGCGACACTGCTCGTGGGAACCGTTTGAAAAGCAATGAAGCCAAAGTCAGGCGCATCCTCCGCCCGCCGTCCGGCCAGCCGCCCCCTATTGGACCTACTCTTGTGTTGCACACGAAATCATTAGCCTGAAAACGAATGAGCGTTTCTTTCTTTCCTGAGTTGAATACTCACTTGACAGGACGGCGGATCACTAAGCTCGACCGCTTGCCGTCATGCAACCTGGGATGGCATCCGGCCAGCGCACCGATGGCGAATGCGACGCCCTGCCGGCCGATCGACTTGGGCTAATTTATTCGTGTGCACAGTTCTCGCTCGCGCTGACTTTGCACGGACCTGACATAATTCCAGCTTAGCAGTGAGCGATCAGAGCGATCAAAGGCCAGGGCCGCCAGCCATGGCTGACAAGTTTGGGATGCCCCATGACCAACCAAAGACCTCCCCCGGGTTTTCAAGACTTCCGTCCTGGAGCCCAGCAAGCAGAACCGCCAGGCGTGCACAAGGTGCAGCCAGCGCCAGGACCACCGCAACGCCGGTCAGGCGGACCCAAAAAGGCGATACGCAAGCGTTCCAGCGGTTTCGGTACCATCTTGCTAGTTCTCGGCGTTGGTGTGGTGGCGTTGGTGGGGACGGCCATAACATTCCTGCTCGTGGCGCCACCGACCGACTTCATCCGCGATCAGCTGGTGGCCCAGGTTAAGGCCAACACCGGACGCGACCTCACCATCAAAGGGGATGCTGGTCTGACTTTCTATCCGGCGCTCGGCTTTTCGATGGGGGACGTCAGCCTGTCGGCTCCTGCTGCCATGGGCGGAGCTGCCTTGGCGAGCATGAAGCAGATGAAGGTGCAGGTGAAGCTCCTGCCGCTGCTGTCGCGCAAGGTGGTCATCGACCGCTTTATTCTGCAGAAGCCGGTCTTCGATTTGCGCATCGACAAGCAAGGGCGAAAGAGTTGGGACTTCGCCGCGCATCAGGTTTCGCCGGCTCGTGTTCGTGTGGCGCAGGCCGGTGGCAGGCAGGGTTCCATGAACGACGGCCCGGTCTCGTTAGGCGCACCGAAACTTGGTGGGGCGGCGGGAGCTTCCGGTGGTGGCATGGATATCGCCGCCTTGGAGCAGCTGGAACTCGGCGATGTACGCATTGTCGACGGGACGATTGGATACACGGATGAGGGCAGCGGCGCCCGCGAGCGGGCTGAAAAAGTCAATGTAACGCTCACGCTGAAATCAATCTCCAGTCCTTTCTCAGTTAAGGGCGACCTCAACTACAAGGGCGAGAAAATCGCGTTCAACAGCACGCTGCGGTCAGTGAAAGCGATACTCGGACAACAGCCTGCAGATCTGAATGCAACCGTGCAATCCGCTCTCATCACAGGCACCTACAAGGGCATGATCGATGTGTCCAAGGAACTGCGCTTGGATGGAAGCGTGACGACCCATAGTTCGTCTGTGCGGGGGTTGGCGCGGTGGATTGGAACCGAGTTGCCGCCCGCAACAGGCTTCGGGCCCTTCTCACTTCAAGGGCGCCTGAAGGCCAATGGCCCAGTCTACAACCTGGCCAATGCGAAGCTGGCTCTGGATGGCGCCACGGGTGACGGCAATCTGACTGTCAGAACCGATGGTGCTCGCCCAAAAGTCAGCGGTGATCTGAGCGTGTCCGTACTGGATTTGAACAAGTACATGGCACCCGCCGGCAGTGCCAACGGCGCTGGCAAGGAGCCAGGTAAGGCCAAGGCCGGGCAGGCCAAGCCGACATCCATAGAGGACCTCATTAATCGGCCGGGCCCGCGTGTAAAAGGATACACAAAGGACACCGGCTGGAGCAAAGAAAGGATCGATCTGTCGGCCCTTGGCATCGTCGATGCAAACTTGAACCTTGCGCTCGGCAAACTGCTCTACGAGAAGATCAAGGTCGGGCGCTCGCGCATGAACGTAGCGCTCGCCAATAGCGCACTGACGGCTAAGCTCAACGAGATGGAGCTCTATGAAGGTACCGGACGTGGTGTGTTGACCGTCAACGCGGGCAAATCGGCACCGGAACTGGGCGCCAATTTCAACTTGAGCGGAATTAGCGCTCAACCATTGTTGAACGATGCCGCCGAGATCGACTGGCTGGCGGGGAAGGGTCGTCTGCTCTTAGCCCTCAAGAGTTCGGGTCGCAACCAACGGCAAATCATCAAAGGGCTTAATGGCACCGCGGACCTTGCCTTCGAGGATGGTGCGGTCGTCGGCGTTAATGTGCCCAAGACAATACGGGCCGTCCAGCAGGGCCGATTGTCCGACATCAGCGGTGCGCCAAACGAGCAAACCGACTTCTCCAAGCTGACGGCCACCTTCACGATCCAGAATGGCGTTGCCATCAACCAAGACTTGCTGATGCTGAGCCCGCTTATGCGGGTTACTGGAGCGGGCAAGGTGATGTTGACTTCGCAGCGCGTTGATTACACCGTCAAGCCGAAAGTGGTGGCGAGTCTGTCGGGCCAGGGGGGGGACCAGAGCGCGTCTGGGATCGAAGTCCCGGTCCGGATTCACGGCCCATTCGAGGACCTGAACTACACACCTGACCTGCAGGGCTTGCTGAGTGATCCCGGCAAAGCCGCCGATACCGTACGCCGGCTCGGACGCCAATACGGGGGCGAAAGGACCGGCAAGGTTCTGGACGACCTGCTTGGCGGCAATAATAAGGATGGCAAGAGCATCGACGCCAAGAAACTCCTTGATGGATTCCTCGGCGGGCGTTGACGCCCGTCGGTTTCAACTCTGTCCGCCGGCGTTCCCTACAGCGGCTCCGAACGGCCTGCCGTTCAGGCGGCCTGTTCGGTCCGGCCCTGCACCAAACGGACGATATCGGCCATGATGTCGTTGAGCTGGAAGTCCTTTGGTGTGTAGACGGCGGCGACGCCCATTGCCTTGAGCTGGGCCTCATCCTCTGGCGGGATAATGCCGCCAAC
>DAOUZE010000202.1 GCA_030665765.1 Filomicrobium sp. | reverse complement strand
CAGGCGGAAAGATCCTCGATGTTGTGAACGCGGACACAGCCCGAACTGGCGGCGCGGACATTGCGGCCGAACAGGGATTCAGAAGGGGTGTCATGCAGGTAAACGGAGTGACCGTTATGGAAGTTGACCTTGACGAAGCCCAGGGGATTATCCTTACCAGGCTTTTGGCGGTAGGAAAGTCGGTGCGGCATGGATGAACGCCAATTGACCTTCTCTGGGTTCAGTTTACGTCCGCTGCCGTCATAGGCGTCGATGCCGTATTTAACGAGGACGTCCTTGTCGGCGCGTTCCATCCGCCGGCCCTTCGGGATCAGGTCCTTGGAAACGACTGTAGGTGGCAAGCGCCAGACAGGGTTGAAGTTCAGCTCGTGGATGCGCGAGGTCAAGATCGGTGTTTTACGGCTGGTCTTGCCAACCACGCCGGCGTGGCGGCTGACGACACGGTCATTCTCAACTGCCTCGATCTGGGCGGCGGGAATATTGACCACGACGTAACGGCCCTTTTTCGTCTTGTTGATGTAGCGGCGCAGGCGAGCCAGACCATTCTTGAGCTGCCTCAATCGCGATTTCGCAGAGACGTTCAAAGCCGCCCTTGTACGTCGGCCTACAATGCCGGTCGGTGCAAGACCATTGGTGGCCTGGAACCGCTTTACAGCCAGTTCGACATAGTAGTCGAAACTCTGGGGCATCCATGACTCGCCTGCCGCGAGTTCGCCCGTCATCTGCAAGCGCTTGCGGAGCAGCTCAACGGCTGGATCGCTGGTTCCCGTTGCCAGGTGCTTCCTTGGCAAACGCTTCCAACCGCCCTGCTTGACGATTTTCTGATAGCGCTTGATGGCCTTCTTCGTCGCCGGAATATTGGCCGACGACAAAGTTGGGTAACCAGGTGGAGGATTGGCCTGCCAACGCCGCGTGAAGCCAACGTCCGAACCGGGATCATATGAGGTGAGGTCGGCAAACGGATTCCACTGTCCTGGAGCATAGGCGGCCGAGGGTCCGGCTCCGATGAAACTCAGCAGGAGTGCAACAGCAATCGCCGTGATTGCGGCCAAGCGAATTGGATGCGAGCCGTTCAAAATCCCCACCCCCCCGGGTTAAATCGCACGAAACGCTGAAATGCGACTATCGAACATGCCGCAATAGCCGAGCCAACAGTTTGCCACCAATACCGCTGGCGGCAAGCACTTCGGCGACGAGTTCGTCTAAATCTGGGGCAATCGCGAGCTAAATAGAAGTCACAGGTCGGGCATCGGACAATTCAGGCAACTTGGTGGTGCCATGTCGCAACAAGTAAGACCACTGCGAACATATAAAAAGCCGCAATCGAGACCACGGCTTAGTCGAATCAAGTTTGGGGATCGGATTTGTCGCGACCTCAGAGGCGAAAGCGAATCTGGTCGGTCCAAAAACGTTCAAGGCGAACGAGCGACCGGTTGAGATCATTGAGATTATGCTTTCTGACCTCGCCGACCGAATCCAGAGAGGCCAGCTGGCGCTCGTAGAGTTTGTGAAGAACCTCACAAGCATCGTGTCCCTTTTCGGTCAGACTTACGCGGACGGAGCGCTTGTCGTTCTCGCATCGCTTATAGTGAATGTAGCCCATATCAACCAACTTCTTCAGGTTGTAGGACACATTCGAGCCGACGTAATAGCCGTGCGTCTTGAGCTCGCCTGCGGTCAATTCGCTATCGCCAATGTTGTGCAGCAGCAATGCCTGGACTGGGTTCAACTCCGACCCACCAGCCCGGTCAAATTCATCTTTGATGACGTCGAGAAGAAGACGATGCAAGCGTTCGATCAACCGCAGGGCCCGCATGTATTCGCCCTGGAAGGAACCGCCCGTGTCCGGGACGGCTTGACGTCCCGTGTCAAAAGCCAAACTCATTAGACTGCCTCTTACCTTTTTCGGCCCCCGTTCGTTCGGGTTAGCCAAAAAATAGGCCTGACTGCTGAAGTTTAGCTAAATAGACATAGTAAATAAATAGTAATGCCCCTACTATGCAAGGCCTTATTAACGAATCTGTTTCGATCTGACACCAAATTACTCGCATTAACACTTTTGCGCGACAGTCTTAAGTCAACATTCTAATTATTATTGTCTTGTAATGACTTGCAGTGGACTGCACCCTTGACCCACATTTACGATCACCACGTGTAGAACTAATTTGAACTTTATTTGAGATTAACAGAATTCGCCGTTGTTACCCTTCGGACGTTGCCGACGAAGATCGCTATCGAACCTGATTGGCCTGGACTTAGGATATCGCTTGCATATGTTCACGGGCCGGCAGCACCAGCTCATCGGAAAGCGGTCTGAAATAGGCGTCAAGGCGGACGGGGTCGACGTCAGAAAGGACTGCTGGGTGCCATTTGGGCGCCTTGTCCTTATCGATGAGTAGTGCGCGCACACCTTCGGCGAAATCCCGATCCTCCAGAAACCGACAGGCAAGCCGGTAATCGCGAACCAAGGTGTCACGAAGCTCTTCGGTTCGCGCCTGCCTGATATGTCGTACCGTGACCTCCAGCGACATCGGTGCGCGCTCCAGCAGATCGACACGCACGCCATTGGCCCATTCACTTTCGCTGCCGGTTACCGCCTCCAAACGATCCAGGATGGCTGCTGGTGACGCAGCAGCAAAGCAGTTCGATATCGTCAGCGCATGGCGCATTAGATCGCTCTCGCCGGGTTCGACGTGGCGATCATCGAGCAGCTTGTCGATCGGCCACGCCTCGCCCAGCTGCTCGATAATGTCATCGTGGAGGTCTGAAGAGACGCAATGCGTGACAAGGCCCAAAGCGTAAGCGTCGGCACGGCCGATGGTTCGCCCGGTCAATCCCAGATAGAGGCCCATTTCGTGAGGCAGTCGCGCCAGAACATGCGCGGCGCCAACATCGGGAAACAACCCAATTGCGGTCTCGGGCATTGCAAAACGGTAGTTGTCACCGGCAACCCGATGGGTATTGAAGGCTGAGAGACCGACACCTGAGCCCATTACAGCACCGTCGATCAGGGACACCGATGGCTTCGAAAAACATTCAAGTGCCCAGTCGAGAGCATATTCGTCCGCAAACATGGCGCGAGCCTGGGATGGATCTTCTCGATAGGCGGCAATGATCTTGCGGACATCGCCGCCGGCGCAAAACGCCCTGTCGCTGCTTGACCTGAAGGCCAATCCATAGATGATTGGGTCCTTGGCAAATTCGGGCAGTACGCCGGCAATTGCCTGTCTCATTTCGCTATCGAAAGCGTTCAGCGCTTTTGGCCTGTCAAGAGTGATAATGCCGAGCGCGTTGCGTCTTTCAATTCGTACGCCCGAAGTTGACGGGCTGGTGTCGTTGAGCATAGATTCCTCGATCCGTTACGGTCGAACTTGCTGCCAGGGCTGACAAATGTTTAACCTTGTGAGAGTCTGATTCGCCGCCGGAACAGCAATGCTCCGAGTAACCCGGGTGATGCGGTTAACGATTGGCGATATCATTGCTTGGGGGGTGCCATCAACAGGCTGTCTTTGTAAGCTTCATTATGGTTGGCATAGGTATCGTCTTCGTTCAGTTCCACGATCGGGTTCATTCGCGTTTTTGTGCCGCTGTGTTGGGCAGTGAATCATAATTGCTCCGCACGCGTGGTTACTAGCGTACTGGCGGCAACATTTTTATGAGGGATCGCCGGCCTGCAGTTTCGAAGCTCCCGAGTTACCCGAACCGTCGCCTTTCATTGGGAAAGAAAGGTTGTTGGAGTAGATGCCCTGGGGTTCTCGGTTCAGCGCGCGAAGGGGGAAGCGATGGCCGTGATGATTCGAGTCACGATGTTGGCGGCAACGGCCGCAGCACTCAGCACCATCGGTAGCATGGCTGCCGGCGCGCAGTCATTTTACGAAACGATTACGAGCGTTGCCCGAACGGACGTTGGGAAGAGTGCTTCCCGAAGCAACGCCGCAAAGAGGGTTGCCCGAAGGGGCAGTGAAAAGAAGGTACGCCTTGACGACGGCAGGCCGCCTGTGCCGGATCGAGCGCCCAAGTCCGAGATAAAACGAGCGGCGAACTCGGGGTTAAAGAAAGATACTCGCACCGGCAAGAATGTGGATGAAATTGCGACGACTTGGCCTCGCACAGAGGTGCTGATCGCCCAGGCGAGATGCAAATTTCTCTTGAGTCACATCGAAGCTGAGGTCGTCCATGAGGCGCCAATGAGAAAAGGGCCTTGCGGCAATCCCGCACCGGTGAAGCTAATCAGCCTTGGCAGCAAACCGCGCGTGGCGGTGAACCCGCCGGCATTACTCAAATGCGACATGGTCAAGTCGCTGCACGATTGGCTCGTCAAGGATCTGCAGCCGTTGGCGCTTAAGCACCTCAAGTCACCGATCGTCAAAATCGAAACCATGAGCTCCTATTCCTGCCGGAACGCCTATGGACGCTCTGAAACCCGACTGTCGCAACACGCGCGTGCGAATGCGATCGATATCAGAGGGTTTGTTACCGCCAAGAACGCTCGAACCCGGCTCGTTTCGCATTGGGGACCGACTGCGAGGGATCTTCGGCGCGCCGCCCGCTCGGCTGCAGCCCGCGCCAAGAAGAAGCAGGAAAAACTCACAGCTAAAGCAAGCGAGGCGGCAGCCACTACCGCGAAATCTAAGAAAAAGACCGCGACAGGCAGCCTCGCAGGAAACGCGGCAGGATTGACGGGCGCCATTAGAGGCTCTGGTGTTACCATCCGGCCATCTTTGCTGGAAAGCTCATCGGCTCACACCATGCGCGGCTCATCGACACCTCGCGATGCCAACAGGCCCGGTTTCGGGCTTGCGCCAAGCCGGCTCGGTGGACCTGCTTTGTCGGCAGTTGACGCCAAAGACCTGCGAGAGGCTCCGTCATGGCCGGTCTATCTCGTGTCCGACAACATTTCCGCTGCGCGGGCGGAAACGCCAAAGGCGCAGTTTTTACGCGGCGCACATAAGACAGCCTGTAAATTATTCGATACGGTACTGGGGCCAGAGGCGAACAATACGCACCGCAACCATTTCCACTTGGACTTGGCGCAGCGGCGCCTTGGCCATTACTGCAGATAAGCTTCGTTGCAACCGAGAGTTCATGCCCTCAGAGCGAAAAGGAAAAACCGGCGATCGCACTGCAGCACTTGCGGAAGGCTCTTTTCCGATGGTGCGAATGCGGCGCAGCCGACAAGCCGATTGGACACGCCGTCTGGTCGCCGAAAACCGACTTGCGGCGGATGATCTGATCTGGCCGCTGTTTGTAACCGAGGGTAACAACAAGCGCGAAGCCGTGCCTTCGATGCCGGGCGTCAATCGGATCTCGACCGACCTTGCCGTCGCGGCGGCACACGAAGCTGTGAAACTCGGCATTCCAGCAATCGCACTATTTCCCAACACCGATCCTGCATTGCGCGGGGCCGACGCAGCCGAAGCTTTCAATCCGGACAATCTGGTGTGCCGAGTAACGCGGGCCGTTCGCGAAACGGGCCTCGATATTGGGATCATCGTCGACGTCGCGCTCGATCCCTACACCAGTCATGGTCACGATGGATTGGTCATCGGCGATCGCATCGACAATGACGCGACACTTGATGCCTTAGTGCGCCAATCGCTTGTCCAGGCTGAGGCGGGTGCTTCGGTGCTTGCGCCATCGGACATGATGGACGGACGAATCGGAATGATCCGTCGTGCGCTGGAAAGCGCCGGATATCAAGACACGCTGCTGATGAGCTATGCAGCAAAATACGCAAGCGCGTTTTATGGACCATTTCGGGACGCGGTCGGCTCCTCATCGACACTGAAGGGCGACAAGCGTACCTACCAAATGGACGCCGCCAATACCGATGAGGCGATCCGTGAAGTTGCACTCGACATCGCTGAAGGCGCCGACATGGTGATGGTGAAACCGGGAATGCCATATCTCGATATTGTGCGCCGCGTCTCGCATGAACTGTGCGTTCCTACATTCGCCTATCAGGTATCTGGGGAGTATGCGATGCTGATGGCGTCAGCTGAACGCGGGTGGCTGGACAAGAACCGGATCGTGCTGGAAAGCCTGATGGCATTCAAACGCGCCGGTGCTGCCGGAATTCTCAGTTATTTCGCTCCGGAGGCTGCGAGGCTACTACAGGCCTCGGCGTAACCCTCAACCTTTAACTTCGGCCAGACGTTCCGGGGCAGCTGGCACCAGGTTGACGCTCTCGCCGCAACCGCAGGCGCTTTCCTGGTTGGGATTGTTGAACACAAAGCCAGAGGACAGCGTGTCGACGTGATAGTCCATTTCGGTACCGAGCAGGTACATGATGGCCATCGGATCGATCAGAATCTTGATGCCCTTTTCTTCGACGACCTCGTCGAATTTCCCGATCTCTTCGGCCCAGTCCATTGTGTATTCCATGCCCGCGCAGCCGCCCTTCGTTACGCCCAACTTTAGCGCGACTGCACCAGTGCGGTTTGCCATGATTTCCGCGACCCGTTTGGCGGCAGCATCGGTCAATGTCATGACCTTGGGGCGTGGGCGATTTAATGTCGTCATTTTAATATTGAACCTCGATACAAGCCTTGGGCCTGCCTAGCATATAGGATACCAAGGCCGGCAGACAACTCACCGCCAGGCTCGCTGATGGTGGATCCTGGCGCGAATTCCAGTACGGC
>DAOUZE010000122.1 GCA_030665765.1 Filomicrobium sp. | reverse complement strand
GGTCATCGAAGTCATGGTCGAAACGCTCGCCAAATCATGGTGGATAGACTTCCGCAAGCAGCTGGAGACGACGTTCCGCCAGACCCACGTCATTGTTCGCGCTCAGTTGATTGAGCTTCTGTGACTCAGCCGCTGCCACTGTTGTTCGACGCGCAGCACCACCTAGTCGACTATATGTGCTGTAGCGTGTTGACCTATCCCCATCGAGTGGTCCGGTTTGAATGTTAGTTCATGCTCGACCTTTCATGCAATGTGATGATGACTTTCGGTGCGGGTGATTTTTTTGGCCATCTGCAGTCCTCTACTACTCGGAAATAGGATGGACCGACTCATTCGGAGGGGCTCAGTAGGCGCCAAAGTCTAATTTGGCTTTTCTTCGTCGAGTTGCTCGGATGGGTTCGGACCGCGTCCGCCGCGCATCCGTTCAGGGCGCTCACCACGACTGATTGCACCATCCCCATTGCGATCCATGCGCTCCACCGCGCCGGCATACGGCTTTACGAACTCTTCTACCGTGATTGCAGCATCGCCATCTTCATCAATGTACTGAAAACTGCGCACAATACGACGACGTCTCACATCGAGCCAAAGGGTCTCAAATTCACTGAGCGACAGCTTACCGTCCTTGTCTGTATCGTATTTCTCAAGAAGCTCTTTTCGGGAGGCATCCAGTTCGGCTTGGGTCAGCTCTCCGTCTTTATTGGCATCAAAGCGTTCTAGTAGTCTGCCAATACGTCCATCGCGATGCCAGCCGCGGCGTCCATCTCCCTGCATGCCGCCGTCCCCATGCATGCCACCGTGTTGAGCACAGCCCCGATGTTTGCCGTACTGTTTGCCGTGCTGCTTACCATGGTGCTTACCATGGTGCTTACCGTGGTGCTTGCACTGGTAATCGTGCCCTCCGCCGCCGCGATGCTCGGCCGCTGCAAATGACAAAGCGCTCAGGCTTCCTGCCATTGCGATTGCGCCTGCAATAACCACGCCTCTCATGCTTCTTTTCATTGCAATCCTCTAATCTTAGGTTGTGATGCCATCCATATAGCTATGCTTTCCCGCAATTTTTAGACGTAACTCGCAATCCTGACAGCTGAAGGTAGGCCGCGCGTCGCACTAGTTGTCTTGCCAGTCCAATGCTTGAGGGCTGCGGAAAATACGGGCATGGGTAGAAAAGCTAACGAGGAAGACAAGCTCTTGCATCCTGATGCTGCGGGAAGCGAGAGGAACCTCGGTCTAGCGCAACAACTTCAAAACATCATCATCGGAACAACGCTTCCCGACCATCGTCCAGTCCCTAATCTGTTAACAAAATAGAGGCCCCGTTTTTAAGAGCAGGGACACGAGATTTGATACCCAACAGTTCAGACGTCAAAAGCTTCCTCTGACGAATGCCATCGGGGCCGAGACCTTATAGTTGATATCGCCCTTCAGTCCCGAGGAGGTGGCTCCCATGGAAACGTCCATGTATCTATATGCGATCCCAACACCGATATTCTCTGTCAGTCGGTATTCCGTGCTGGCTTCCAGGCTGAGTACTTGCCCATTCACATCTTCTAGATTGTAGCCGAACGCTTTGAATGAAGAGAGGTTGAAATCCGTAAAGTCCAAGCGGCCGCTCGTGAGCCAGCGCGAAGTGATAGCGTAATTTGCGTAGAGACCAATAGTAGGCAGCGGGGCCGCTTCTGAGTACTTCTCACTTTGAAATCCTACGGCCAGCCCTCCGAGCGTCGCACGACCGCTCAACGCTGCGCCGAAGTCGGTGACATAGAGGCTCAGCGCGGCACCAACCTCAGCATTGGCTAACTTATGGAATGCGTAACCACCTGCCAACCGAATGGACTTGATGTCGAAATCCGCACTTACAGCAGCGGAGGCAGGAAAGCTCAGTCGGCCGAACTGGATTGTGCCCGACGTACTTGCCGAACTGTCTCTCGGCAGGTCAAAGTACTCACCCTCGATCATCCAACGATTGGTTACGCGGTATCTTATCAAAGCATCAAACGTAGTTTTGCTCGATGCAAGCCCCAGATCGTCCTCGAACGAGAGACGCGTTCCTCGCGTGCCGCTCTCTGTGCCGACTGAAGCCGAGGAGTCGATTTTATTGAATGCAGCACCTGCCTGGAGCATAAGACGATGCCGGAAGAATGGATGGGTGGGCTCTGCCAGCATAGGATCGGGTACCCTAGTGGCGGTAGGGTGGTCATGCTCGGCCATCCCCAGGTCGGCGGCCCTTGCCAGAAACGAACTTGTAACAAATACCGTGAAGAACAAGAAAACCATCAACTTGTACAACGTGCAGAGCTCCCATTATCAATCCAGGGTAGTCAGGCGATCGGCCTAGAGCTCCGAGAACTGCCCTCGGAACACGGCTAACTAATGGGCCACGGGATACCTAATCTCTCGCTAGCACATCAAGTATTGGTCCAATGTCCTCCTCCGCCAATTTGCCTGGCTTTTCCCGATTGACACATCTTTGTGTTGCCAATTACGCGGTTCCACAGGTGGACGCTGTGTATCCACATGGTGAACTTCAGCAGCCCTGATGCCGCAAGAGGCTTGAGGCATCGTGCAACCATGGACATGGACAAGCAGCTTCTCTGGATCAAAGCCCCGCAAGAGAAAGATCGATGCGCAGGCCAAGGTCCGATCAACAACAGCTAGGACGAACTGGCGAGCTGATAGCAAGAATCGATGAGTTGCAAATGTCGTTTGAGATCCGGATGGCCACGGCTAGGTGGGTGGTCAGAGGGAAGAGGCGCCTAGCTTAGGCTTCTCGCTGCGTCGCCACGACCAAGGGGGGCAGAATCCGGCACCGAGCGGGCCAGAGGTAGGAACTGTTGGCCGGCCAAGCGCCTGGTTACGCTAACCTTATGGAACTATTGTGATAACTCCAGAGATCTCTTCCGACTTGCGTCAAACAAGACAAAAGAAAACCGGATCAATGCACGTTGTGGGACATGCACGGACCCGGTTGAACAGTCTTAATGCGGTTCGCACCGCACGGGAGTTCGGGATGGGATCTCAGGCTAACGAGGTGCGTATAAACCAAGTCGACGATCCCGTAAGCAAATTAGCGGATCGCTTAGCGATGGCGAGAGATTCGCAAACCCTTGTCCCCAGGCGCGCCAGGGCAGTCCACAGCAATCACGGTTTTGGGGAAAAGTCGGAGGGCTTTAGTGAGGGGAACCAGGACTAGCTTACTAGGAGGGAAACCAGCCCTGGCCCGCGACCTCTATGCCGTGATTGTGATAGGGGGTGCACAGCACAGGGTCGACGAGGCTGGGCAAATTAAGTGTGCACAGCCTCGTAACTCTCTTAGGTATCATTCCGAAGCCGGAGGAAGCAGGCAAGCTCATTCTACATTGAGTTAGCCAAAAAAATACCAGCGCGGGGGAAGAAGGCCCAGCGCCGTTAAAGTCAGATGCGAGCTGGCTAAGGAAAGACAGCGAACTGATGGAGACCCGTGAGAGGTCGTGACCGTGAGTAGTGTCCTGGTGTCCAGCCCCTCGCTATGGGCCACTTCGATGAAGCGTTTCCGGAACGGGCGGACGCATGCTTAGCGCCTCGTACGGTCAGTTGTGATTGTACTGACGGAGCCACTGGGTGATGACGACACGGGCTTGGTGGATGCTTGTAAACCACTCAGCATCCAGCACCTCACCGCGCAGACCCTAAAGCACGACGCGGAATTTCTCCTCGGCAGAATACTTCTGACGTACCACCCACCGGATATCCCGAACCGTCTTATCAGCGCTTCCGGGATGGTACCCATTTCTGTCAGTCATCGTCTCCCTCCTCGGGGTTACGATGAACCGGAAAGTCTCTCTTACGCAATCAGCTTAATCTGTCCTGTGAGTGCTGACGGCGAACAGGCCGACCCAATATAGCGCTTCCAGTCTCTAAGTTAGAATCCGGCCGCAATCGGCCAGCTTCTCTGATTTGAAACAGACGCATTCGCTCACTCACAATGCGACCGACTCACGGGAGCAGCCTACATCTCGTATTTGCCACGGAGATGCTCAAGATTGTTTGAGATGCCGACTACCCCCGGAACCGCTTGGGTCATTCGCTCGATGTCTTTACGCAAATGATTACTTTGGATGTAGCCGTCAAGAACCACTTCATCAGATGGAACCAAAACATTGATGCCGGGAAACTCATGCCCGCCAAACAGGTTATCTGTGAGCCGCTGTTGAATACGGAGCTGCAGCAGCTTGTCAGCAATTGGCTGCCGCGCAGCCTCAGTCTTACGATAGCGGTCGTTTGATAGGATCTGAAGGATTTGATCTAAGCACTCGCCGACGGACAACCGTTCTGCATCCAAAACTAGGTCGTAATTTTCCGGACTCTGCCAATCTCCGCCATAGCATCGGCGAATGACGGCAGCATGGGCCGCATCGTTTGCTTCGATTTCCTTCCTGACAGTATCGAGTTCTTGTATCCCAGTTCTCTCCATCACGACTGTTTCGCGCATCCTCATCGGAGCGCAGACGCGAAGGCGTAGTACGTCTGGAAAATCGCACAGCAGATGTGCCGCGCCCCAACCGCGCAGAATGACATTCCCACGGGAGGCAAGCTCTAGAATGGTTCCCGCTGTGAACTGACCCAGTCGCCGAGTATCGATTGCTTACCTGTTCAACCAAGTAATTCCGGCTTCCAGAAACTTATTAACGTCGCTTTCATTCTGATTTAGCCGCAACTCAATGGTCTTTACCAACGAGCTCGTGGTGAACAAGTTTCATACTAAGTCGCTCTAAAAACGCAGTGGCTACATCGCGGCCGAGCGATCCCATCTCTCGTGTCGTCGCAATTACGGTCATAACGGTCATCCTAATTGCCGCAGTATCCAGAAATAATTACTTCACACTGTATGATTCTTGGCGTCCATGTTTATGGACGTCGCTACATTCGGCTTGAAGTACCCAAGCGGTCGAGTCTTTTGGTTGGTTTTCATTCCTCGGCTAGACGGACCGAGTAAGTCCGCAGCTCCGCAGCCGACGCTGGACCAATCGTTCAGCAAACTGGCGTGTGGCCAGCCGGGGAGACACGCTCAATCATTGATCAAACGGCTCCCTCAACAAGCTGGCTAACGATCTAAAAAGCAGCAATTTCGGGAAGGCCACGGGACGACGTCGAAGAGCCATCGGGGCCGTAACCGCTCAGGGGAGTATAGGAGGTTTTATACTGCTCGCTAGTCACGTTGCCGGCAAGGTAGTCTTCACAATAGTTGCAAAGCCGATCGTTGGTACTACCCGTGTTTGCGAGACGTATATTTTTGAACAAAAGGTCTACTACGCTCTCGGTTCTCCGAACGCTGATGTCGGTATCTACAAATAATAACGGCTTTTCAGAGCGCGTTTCCGGCTTTGAATGGGCGGTAGCGGATCGAGTTGATAATGTTCGCTCCGTGTAACCGAGCAACGGGGCATAAGATGTCGTTATTGTCTTCGCGTGCAAATTTCCAGAATTATGTTCTGCGCAATAATTGCAAAGACCGTCACTTAGCGTGACCCAGTCAGCAGAATTGATAGCACCGGTCAAGGATATGACGCCGACGGAGACGAGCAGCAAACGCTTCATGTGTCGGGTAAGTAAGTAAGACATAATAACAGACCTCCTGCATAGGTTGGGAGTTTTGTCGAAACATAACTTTTTATATGCTCAATGATGAGGAGCGCTGACGGCGATCAGCGTCAATCAGGACTTTCCGGGACTTTGCCTATAGAGGATATCAAAGCGGACTGTCTGTGCGATATCGAACATAAAATACTCGATTCCTGTCCACTCGTCGGATCAAGCTGCTCTACGGGTGGGGGATAGAGGCGGAAGCCAGCGAGTGCTACTGCGTGATCAAAAGTGAATACGATCGCCTGTTGGCGGATCGAAATGCTAACTCCTGAAGTCAATTTAGTCGGCATTAGGAGCGCTCGTAATCAACACTAAGAATATTACGTTTTTTGTGCGTTGGCGCACCGACAGACCTAGCCTTATTGGCATCTAGTCAATTTAATAACTTTTAAACAACAAGCGCTGAGCGATGAAGTTCTCATGGGGAGGCTTTTGGAAGCGGCGCTCCATGGCTCAATGACAGGAGAGCAGGAATGTTCCGTCATTATCCTTCTTTTAGAGTGCCGTTTTTTGTTGGCGCCAGCCTTGTAGCTTTATCGGTCGGCGCGCTCGCAGGCTTCAATCTTAACGACGTCTCGCAAGGCATATCCAAAACTGAAAACAACCCCGCGCTCACTAAAGCCGCGTGGCGCCCATTGACAATAGAGGCGGCACCTCTCCAGGGTTTCAACATTGATTTTGGCACGAAGTACGCCATGGGTTACTATCAGCAAGTCGATGAGGAGTGCAAAGTCGTCCTAAGCTACGCAGAGCCCGTCAACTGGGAAGCGGTTCCAATGCTTGTGACGACAAGAATGGAAACGACCTTAGCGGCTGAACAATGGACAAGTTATATGTCCCATGAAGGTGCATCGCTTCAGTTTAGCTGTGGATCAGGCGCTCGCGTGTTGACGGTAAAGGCATTGCCCAGGCAATACGGCGGTTGAAACCTATCAGACAAGCAGCCAGCGTCCGGACTTCACTTTACGGAAAGGCCCTTGTTCCTCTCACAGCTCTGTAAAGTCAGTTTGCTAAAGGGCAACCGTCCGCTGCAACGCGAGGATGGTGCGGACAGAGGCAGCGAAGTAAGTTTCTAACCCCATTTAATGGTCAAGGACCTGGGCGCAGGGATCGAGCCTACTTCTGGTTACCTCGAGAAAGTGAACGATGTGTCGCGCGAGTGGGAACGATTATTGGGTTCGTCATGACCGGCGACGGCGAGGTAGTTCGCATGCATACCGGGGGCAAACCAAACAACGAAACGACGATGCTTCGTCAGCGTCGAATGGAACGCCCCCGACCCACCGACCGCTTACTTCAGTTTAGCGGGAAAGGTATTCTCATCAGTGTTTGCTACATCGACTAAGAGGGCGGAGTGGGCCGAGGAGAAGTGCTACCGCAGTGCAGTAGACAAGGCAAAAGAACGTCCAGGTTCGACCGTTGGGTTGACTCTCAACGAGCGGGTCATAGCGGATTCCATACGGATAGAGTGTCTGTCTTCGAAGTATAACGGGGCCGCCGCCTATCAAGTGTCAGTCACTGGTAGAGCAAGGTGATCCAGTAGCGCTCCCGTGCTTACTCCTCGGGCGCAACATTTTCAGGGACGCCCACAATCGCAGCGAGCAGGCCGCCGTATACGACATGCGCTACGAGAGCCGCAATCATCGGCTTGCCGAAGCCGAAAAATATTGGCATGCCTGCTAGTGGCACAATCACTACCATCGCTCCAAGCCAGAGCAGCACGCCCCAGAGCGCACCTCGGATCAAATGCGGGCCCGGGAAGTTCCGATATGCTATCAAGATGTAGCCAATCGGGAATGCTATCAGCGCAACGCCAAAATGTACGATAGCTCCAAGCGAATGGCCTTGGGGCAGCCCAAGGATCCTGGTAACAAGACCAGCCGGGCTCATCGGCTCGATACCAAGCACGTTCGGTGCGCCAATTTTCATCATGAGTTCGAGAACGATTGTCGCGATTAGCGCGCCGATTGCGAGACGAAGCCACTTTTCCTTCAGATCAGATAGTACGGTGGCAATCATGTCAGACACTATCGCGAGTCCTCTCGATTTAGGTCACCAATCACCGGCGAAACGCACGTTACTAGATTTAGGAGTCGTAGCACATGGTCCGCTTCCGTTTACCCGCTGGACAGCTGAACATCTACTAGCTTGCAAAGAACGTCGGCACCAGCGTCCATCAGATTGAACACCTCTGTCCCACCCAACTGCCGTTCTCACGCGAGCCGGCGTGAGAAATAAGTCATTGATTTTGCTTACGTGCCGGGGGAAATGCGAACTCCCGCCCCCCAGATTCGTAGCCCGGTGTTCTATCTGGCTGAGCTAGCGGTGCCGGTAACGGATGAACGATACGCTCAATCGCCGGGCGGAATGGATACCTGACTTTTCAACTCTGCTAGCCAACGCTCGATACGCGCCCTGTTAACGCCCATGTCTCCGTAACCGATCTGCGCCCGCGAATAAATCGCCAGCGTGCTCCGCCCTTCGGGCTGGTTGATATACCGAACCACAATCGTATCCGGAAATCCCATGAAAGCGCTTCGCTGCACATAGCGATCGGTCAGCGTTGTGTGATCGCTGTGCACGAGGGAGAGCCGTGGCTCTGATGCAAGTGCCTTGATCATGGCTTCGCGAAGGTCACTTGCATTAATTGCGAATAGCGGCGGGGCAAGATCGCTAGCTGATTTGCAGAGCCCGGCTGGGCACGCGAGAGCATCATTTGGTGAGGAGCGCCGGTGCAACGTTTCAAAGTCGACGGGTCCGAGGTCCGGCTTCCCGAATACGCCCCAGAATCGGTTTGGATCGAGGACCAAGAACGTCGCAACGATGACCAAGACCACTGCCACGGTCACGATAAGGACTTGGAGCATCGCCTTCACTCCTCATCATATCAACGTCTCGCGATCTCAAGTGAGAGGTTCATCAGGCAGCAGGCCGTACGCGATCTTCTCCGTCAGCGAGCTCAAGCATGATCTCATTTCTACGAAAGAAAGGAAGCGTCCAGGGCGGGTTGTAGAACGAAAGAATTGGTTCGCCGACAGTCGTAAGTTGTTTTCGCGCAGCATAAGCGCGAAGCTCCGCCGTCTTGGTCGAGATTGAACGATCGCCTGCTAATCCGGAAAACCGGATAACGAGTGTGCGCTTTGCACCTACCGGCGTAAGCTTCACGCGGGCATCTGTCCGTGCAGGCTGTCCATTGTCAGAGTTTTCGGGACGGTTGAGCGTTTGAACTAAGAGAGGATCCGGCTCATCGGATTGCTGTTCATGCCGCAGCTTTGAAGTGGTTGCAGCGGCGTTGTTCGATGGTACGGCGTTTGATCTCCTTTCGCAATTCCAGGATGTTTTGGCCTCTTCCGAAGTACACATCTGCGGGCGTCAGGTTGTCCAGACTTTCGTGATAGCGGCGGTGATTGTAGTGGTCGATTAAGTCGGCGATCGCACGTTCCAGATCTCCGGGCAGGTCATAGTTTTCAAGCAGGATGTGGCTTTTCAATGAGAGGTGCCAGCGTTCGATCTTGCCTTGGGTCATCGGATGACACGGCTTGCCTCTGGTGTGTTTAATGTCGTGCTCGCCGAGCCATTCCGACAGATCGCTAGCGATTTAGGATGGACCGTTGTCCCATAGCAGACGAGGACGATGCTTGATGGTGACATCGTCAAGGCCTGACGCCTGCAGCGCCAGCTCCACCGTATCGGTGACATCGGTAGCGGCCATGCCGGTGCACAGCTTCCAGGCCACGATGTAACGCGAGAAGTCGTCGAGCACCGTCGACAGGAAGAACCAACCCCAACGCACGACCTTCAGGTACGTGAAGTCGGTCTGCCATCG
>DAOUZE010000081.1 GCA_030665765.1 Filomicrobium sp. | reverse complement strand
CCCGAAGCTCAGCACCAGCACGAATGCCAGCGGAGAAATCATCAGGACGTATTTCAACGGAGACAGGTATAGCGCCTGGTAAACCGCCGGATCGGATTGCGCCCATGCAGCAACTGCGTAGGCAACGACGCCGGTCAAGGCAACGCCGGCGGACATATAGTTATATACGCCGAGCATGTAGGAGCGCAGGCCTTCGTCCACCGCTGCGCCGGTGCGCGCCGTGGTCGCTGCCTGAGCGTAGCGATTGTCGTACTGCGTCATAAATATTTCCCCTTTGACCCATGCAACAGAAAGTTCGGAACACCAGATCAAATATGTCTATCGATCCGAGAGAATTCAAGGTTCGCAGGTCAGGATTGAGCCCCACCTGTAAAGCCTTTACAGCGGACTGGTCAAATCTGCGCCAGATCGGGCCAATTTAAGGCTATTCTGACCTTAAATAAAGGACCGGGCGCGTCCGGAGCACCTGCAATGTGCCCAATCCACCGAGAACAACGACCAGCGCGATGGAAATCCCCAATGCCTGCAGAACCGCAGGCCACGACAAAACAAAGGGGATGTCAATCACTTGAGTAAGAGCGATCCACGCAGCAAATCCGCCGAGCAGGATGGCGAATCCGGCAGTAACCGCCGCTAACAGCAGGTATTCCAGTGCGTGCGCCGTGAGAATCCGCCGTCTGGTGGCTCCCAGCGCCTTGAAAATGACCGCGTCCAGGATGCGCCGCCGCTGTGCGGTAGCCAGAGCCCCTGCCAGTACCAACGCCCCAGCCAGCAACGTGACGCCTCCGGCCACGCGAACCGCCACCATAATCTTGGAGAACACTTTGTTGAACGCGTCGACAGCGTCACGCACACGAATGGCAGTAACCGTTGGAAAGGCCTTGGAAAGCGCCCGCATCGCAGCTGCTTCCTCTGCAATCCCCAGATTATCAGGTAGACCGATTGTGGCCAGCATATTCGATGGTGCACCAGCAAGGGTATTCGGAGAGAAGATCATAACGAAGTTGATTGATAGGCTGTCCCAATCGACATCGCGCAGATTGGCGATCTTCGCCGAGATGCTGCGTCCAAGGACATTGACCTTAATTTGATCGCCGATCCCGACCCCCAGCATTCGGGCGAGGTCGGCTTCGAACGAAACCAGTGGCTGTCCTGAGTAATTCTCCCCCCACCAATCGCCTTTGACGACACGTGACCCTTGCGGCACCTGGTCCGCGTAGGTGATACCCCGATCTCCGCGTAACACCCACTCCGCCTCCGCTGGCGGCTTAATCTCCTCGACCTTGCGGCCACCCAGCTCGATTATTCTTCCGCGCAGCATTGGCGCCTGCTGCAGCTTGGCGTTAGGGACTTGTCCGGAAACGACGGATTGGAACCGGTCCATCTCTCCGCGCGGGATATCGAGGACGAAATAATCCGGCGAGTTCTCCGGTAGTTTGCCCGTGAGTTCCTCGACGAAGGAGGCGTCGCTCAACGCCACCGCAACCAGCATCGACAGCCCCGCACCCAGCGATAGCACGACTGTTCGCGCCAGCCCACCGGGAGCGGCGATGCTACTCAACGCGATCGCAAGTTCAGGGGTTTTCGCTCGGGGCAAGCTCCGCGCGATCCAGGTCACAAGGTGCCCCAACCCGTAAAAGAGCAGCAGAATCAGACTGAGTCCGACGGTGAAATAAGCTGCGATCAAGGGCGTGTCGGAGGAGAAGATCGTCAGGACGAGCAAGACCACGGCGGCGATTACGGTCGCCAGAATAATCGGCCACCGGGGAATTGCCGAAGTCTGTCCGACCTGATCTCGAAACAGGACGGCAGGTGAAATCAGCTGTGCCCGCCCGAGCGGCCACAGTGAAAACAGCAGGGCGACAAGCAGACCATAGACGGAGGCAGCGGCAAGGCTGCTAAAAGAAATGGTTAAGACGGGCGGAATTGGCAGGACGTCTCCGTAAAGCGCCTTGAGAATGCTGGGTATGGCTAGTCCAGCTGCAAGACCGATCGCGATACCGACAAGCGTTATCGCCAAAATCTGCGCCATAAATACACTGAAGATCGTTCGGCCACTGGCCCCCAGCGATTTCATCGTTGCGATCGTTCGCCGACGCCGGTCGATGTAATTGGAAACCGCGTTTGCAATCCCCACACCACCAACAATAAGTGCCGTCAGCCCGATCAGGGTGAGAAACTGGCGCAGGCGCTCAAGCGTGCGTCGCACTTGTGGTGACGGGTCGGTTCTGTCGACGATGGTGAAGCCTCCGGTCGACAGCTGTCGTTTTAGCTCCGCCCGCGCCGCGCTGAGGGCTTCGGCGTTTTCCTTGCCGTCATCTCGTAGCGCCATCGCATAGCGCCAGCGGATCAGCGCGCCCGGCTTCAATAGGCCTGTTTGTTCCAGCAGCGCCGTCGACACCAGAATACGCGGCCCATAGGTGAGGCGGTCCAACAGGCCGTCCGGTTCCTTTTCGATGACCCCGCCGATCTTTATCGGTGCCGAGCCGAGTTCGAATTCATCTCCAATGGCGAGGCCAAGGCGCTCCAGCAGGATGGGCTCCACGGCAGCACCATCTGCCAGCACCGAGGCGAGGTTATCGCCCCCCTTGAGCTTCATCTCCCCGACCAGTGGATAGACACCATCGACGCTCTTCAATTCGGCCAGGCTTTGTTCTTCGCCGCCGTGCGTCCGTGCCATAACCCGCATAGTGGCCGTTTCGCTGGTGAGTCCAACACCGTCCAATACCGCCCGTTCCTCGGCGGTTATCCGCGCATGCATGCGGGAGATGGAGATGTCGCCGCCAATGATCTGGCGGCCTTGGCGTTCCAAGCCGACGACGAGTGCGTTCGCCAATCCGCCGATAGCCGCGATCACCATCACACCAAGCGCGACGCACGCGATGAACACGATGAAGCCTTCAAAACCGCTGCGCATCTGGCGAACGGCGAGGCGCAAAGCCAGCAGCGTACGCACTGATGAGGCCGTCGTTGTCGGGCGTATGGATTCTGCCTCGGTCGCCGTCATGCAGCACTCACTAGATCGTCCGACAGGATATGACCGTCACCCATACGAACCGTTCGTGCGCAGCGGTTCGCAAGCGCTTCGTCGTGCGTAACGAGTACCAAAGTCGCGTTAAACCGGCGGTGGAGCGAAAACAGCAATTCAATAATCTGCCGGCCTGTCTCGCCGTCGAGATTGCCCGTCGGCTCATCAGCAAGGATTAGCTGAGGCTGGGTCGACAACGCCCTGGCAATGGCCACGCGCTGCTGTTCGCCCCCAGACAGCTCGGCGGGAAAGTGCTGCACCCGATGGCCAAGTCCAACTTCCGTAAGCAACTCTCGGGCTGCTTCGAATGCCTCGCTACGGCCCTGAAACTCCAACGGAAGGGCGACATTTTCCAGCGCCGTCATGGTTGGCACCAAATGGAATGACTGGAACACGATGCCGATTTTCTCACCGCGAAGCAGAGCTAACCCATCTTCATCAAGAGTTCTGAGGTCGGCCCCTCCGACGTTGACCGAGCCGCCGGTTGCCTGTTCCAAACCCGCAACGACCATCAAAAGCGAAGTTTTCCCGGACCCCGATGGACCGAGTATCGCCACGGACTGGCCATGAGTAATCTGCAAATCAATGCCACGCAGAATATCGACCGTGCCGGCGCGGCTTTGCAGTGACAAGCGCAGGCCATCGAGCTTGATGATTAGTTCGTTCAAAGGATGCGGACTCCGTCGTGACGCTATCGTAACGGTATGAAGGTGAGTGTTAAAACCGTCGCTGACAATAAACGGTGCTTGGACACCGGTGGATGATGACTGAGGTGGGATGATGGTCGTGGCAAGATATGGACAGCTGCTCGATGTAATAAAAGCCCTTATGGGTATTGCATTTCTGTGGGGTGTGCTGATGGCATCAGCCATGGCTGGTGAGCCGAAGTCTCCCGGCCCCCTTCAAATTGTAGCTTTCGGCGATAGTCTCACGGCCGGATTCGGTCTTCCGCCAGCGGACGCTTTCCCCGCGCAGCTGCAAAAGGCCTTGCGAACCCGCGGCTACGATGTTGCAGTCAACAATGCCGGCGTGTCGGGTGATACCACAAGCGGTGGTCTGCAGCGCATCGACTGGGCGGTACCGCCCGGCACCCAGGCCGTCATCCTGGAGTTGGGCGCCAATGATGCCTTGCGTGGCATTGATCCCGCGCAGGCGCGGACTAACCTCGATCAAATCTTAGCGAGCCTTGCAAAGCGGGGAATACCGGTCCTGCTTGCCGGCATGCGTTCGCCGCAGAATTGGGGCAAGGATTATGTTGACAGTTTCGAACGCCTCTACCCGGACCTTGCCGAGCGCCACGGGGCTTTGCTCTATCCATTCTTCATGGAGGGCGTCGCGCTCGATCCCAAGTTGAACCTGGATGACGGTCTGCACCCGAATACCAAAGGCGTTGCGCGCATTGTCGAAGGGATTCTGCCGAAGGTTGAAGCGCTGATTGAAAAGGCTAAATTCAGCAAGAACTGAATGTTGCACTACGACCCGCGGGCCGAGTTTCAAAGCGTTTGCGTCTCGCCGGAGTGGCGTCCAACATATTGCGTCGATCCGGCCAAAGGAAGCAGTGCGGGAGCAACTGTTCGCTTAAGGCTGTCAGTAATGGGAGGGCATCGCCATGCCGCGCCTGTTCAGCGGAATCGAGTTGCCCGAGAGCATCCGCGAGGATCTCGGCGATCTCAATCAGCCGTTACCCGGCGCGCGTTGGGTCGACATGGATGATCTCCACCTGACGCTGCGCTTCGTTGGCGACATCGAAAAACGCACCGCGGACGATTTTGCTGACTTGCTGGCGGGTATAGAAGTCTCCGCCTTTCCCATGCGCCTTTCTGGCCTAGGCACCTACGGCGGTCGTGATCCCCGCATTATCTGGGCTGGCGTCGAAGCTGGCGAGGAGCTGGAACGGTTGGCTCGCGGTAACGAACGCGCGGCCCGCGCGGCGGGATTGGCACCCCCGGCCCGCCCATTCAAGCCGCATGTAACATTGGTGCGGTTGAAAAACTCACGTCCAGAGATGCTTGCGCGGTTTCTCCAAAAGCACGGCGGTTTCCGATCCGAGTCCTTCTACGTCACCCACTTCACTTTGTTCTCAGCAAAGCCTCATACTGGCGGCGGCCCTTACATTGTGGAGGCGACGTTTCCGCTTTTCGGTGGCGGCCTCGATGAAGAGGCGAATATGCACGATCCCGAGCCGACGTACTGAGGACAGTGGCCCCGCTGCAGGTCCTGAAGCAACGTTGACAGTATGACGACAATTGTATTCATAATGCAAAATGGTGTTTCGACACCGCACTGATGCCCGCAGCGAATTCCCGGTTTACGGGGACTCATCCCAGTCGGTTGCGTGCAACAAAAAGACAGCCGCTTTGCGCCGGGATACGCTGCTAACCTCCTATTCCTGCCCACGGCCGACCTTTACAAGAGCGCCGAAGGACAACACCAAACAAATAAACGCAGACAGGAGGCGCGCTCGTGCCATCGGATGAAATTCTCTATGAGGTCCGCGATTCAATCGGACGCGTTACATTCAACCGCCCGCAAGCTCGCAACGCCTTCACCTTCGACATGTATCCCAGGCTTGGGGAGATATGCGCGAACGTGCCGGACGATGGTTCCGTACGCGCAATCATCATGACCGGCGCCGGCGACAAGGCTTTCGGTTCCGGTACCGACATGACCCAGTTTCGGGGTTTTGCGCAACCGGAGGACGCCTGGGCCTACGAGGATAGGCTCGATGATGTGATGGTCGAGATAGAGAATTGCTCGGTTCCCACGATCGCCGCCATCAATGGCGCCTGCACCGGCGGTGGCGCAGCCATTGCCGCCCTCTGCGACATACGCCTGGCGAGCCCCAGCCTGAAGTTTGGCTTCCCGATCGCCCGTACCCTCGGCAACTGCATATCCGCGAACAATCTTAAGCGCTTCTCCCAGGTGATCGGCTCCAATCGCCTGCGCGAAATCCTGTTCACGGCACGCCTTATCGAGGCCGAGGAAGCGTTGGCAACGGGTCTCGTATCTGAGGTTGCGGCAAGCCAAGAAGCGCTTCTCGCGCGCGTCGAGGAACTCGCCCTGAGAATTGCCAGTTTCGCTCCGCTAACCTTGCGCGCCACCAAGGAAGGCTTGCGCAGAATTTCCAAAACTCCTGATGTCGATGATCGTGATCTGATCGCGCTTTGCTACATGAGTGACGACTTCAAGGAGGGCATGGAGGCATTCCTTGCGAAGCGCAAACCGAATTGGAAGGGATGCTGATGTCTGGTCCGCTCGCTGGATGCCGCGTCATCGAGCTGGCTCATATCATGGCCGGCCCGGTCGCCGGACTCATGCTGGCCGACATGGGTGCCGACGTCGTCAAGGTTGAAAAGTTGAGCGGCGACGACACGCGTCGCTTCGTCCCACCGACCATTGAATGCGAGAGTGCCGCCTTCTTGATGATGAACCGCAACAAGCGCGGTATCGTCCTTGATCTCAAAAGCGAGGATGGCAGGCAAGCACTGCAGCGTCTGGTGCGCGACGCCGATGTTCTTATCGAGAATTATCGTCTCGGCACCATGGAAAAACTGGGTCTCGGTTACGAGAGCCTGCGCCAGCTTAATCCTGGCCTGATCTATTGTGAGGTTTCGGGCTTCGGCCGCACTGGACCCTATGCCCATCGCGGCGGTTTTGACCTGATCGCCCAAGGCATGTCTGGACTTATGTCGATTACCGGTGAGGCTCCGGGGCGTCAGCCAGTCAAGGTCGGTGCTCCAATTTCGGATATAACGGCTGGCATTGTCGCGGCGATGGGGATCGCCGCCGCCTATGCCCATAAGCTGAAAACGGGGCAGGGCCAGAAAGTAGATACGTCGCTATTCGAAGCTGCTATCACCCACACCTATTGGCAGTCCGCCATTGCTTTCGCCACCGGTGACTCACCGCAGGCTATGGGCTCGGCGCATCCATTGAATGCGCCCTACCAGGCATTCCAGACCGCCGACGGCTGGATCAACATCGGTGCTGCGAACCAGGCCAACTGGGAGCGCATGCTGACCCTGATCGAAGCCGCGGAACTCAACGATGATCCGCGCTTCTCTTCGAATGCGATGAGGATCGAGAACCGTGTTGTTCTGGCCGAAACACTGAGCCTGGTTTTTCTAAAGCACTCCACTGCGCATTGGCTTGAGGCCTTCGAAAAGGCCGGAGTTCCAGCTGGTCCGGTGTTGTCGATTACTGAAATGCACGCCGACCCGCAGGCTCTGGCCCGCGAGATGATCGTATCGACCGACCATCCCCTCGCCGGGGAGGTCAAGACGATCGGCCATCCGGTGAAGTTTTCTGAAACCCCCGGCGGCGTCAAACGTCCAGCGCCGCTGATGGGACAGCATACCGCCGAGGTGCTGCGCGAGATCGGCTACTCTGAAAGTGAAATCGTTGAGATGGCGGCGGCCGGCGTTATCAAACTGGCGGATTCGCCGACTCAATCGCAATAGCTCGCCTCCCGCTACGGCCCTCAGCCGTCCAAGCCCATCCAGGCTGCGCCAATGATCGGACCGCCAATACCCTGCTGAACAAGTACCGCGCAGGCATCGGATTTTGGCCACGTCACCGAGGCTGTATCGAGCCGAATGGTGTCCTTCTCACCGGTCCACATCCCCACCGGCGTAAGCTCTCGTACGATATTGTAGTAGGTCAGGGTCTGTCCGTCGTTTTCCCCGCGCCCGATCGACACCCGACCGGATTTCTGAACAATGGCCACCCACACCGTTGCGCTGCCGGCTTTCCCATCAGGCGCCGGCCCGACGTCAATAAGCATCATTTTGTCTTCGATACGGAAATCCACGGGCACACTGAGTGGGGACAGGCGGTCCATTGCAATAATGGACTTGTCGATGATTTTCTTGCGTGAGCCGACCGCGTGCGTACGCCCGTTGATTACGGCTTGCGGCGTGTAGACGGATCCGTCGCCGCGCGCTTTCGCGTAGGCCCGTTGCCGTTCCGAGAATCTTGGCGAGGCGAAAGTATCCTTCCAGCCGAGGTAGTCCCAGTAGTCGACCGGAAACGTCAAAGCCAGCACGTCAGGTCTGTTGATGTAAGATTTGAGCAGCGCATCGGCAGGAGGACATGATGAACAGCCCTGGCTCGTGAATAGCTCGACAACGGCCTTGAATTGATTTGGCTCCGCGTTGACCGTTACCGGGACAGCGTTCACGGCGGTCACTGCCGTAACAAGCGTTGCAAGCGCACGAAGATTGATGTGCAACATCAGAATTCTGAACCATCCTCCGGATTGAAAGGCTACGGGATCGAATTTGCAAATATCAGGAAGGACTGTTCAATAGGAAGTCACGAGTGGGTGACGGAGCATCTAACGCCACAAAGGCCGCTTTCAAAGCGGCCTTTGTCGTCGGCGTAAAGTCATGACGGTGCGAAAATGAAACTAGGCGGCGGTTGCTAGATTCCGCAGCACGTAGTTTAGAATCCCGCCGTTCTTTAGGTATTCGAGCTCGTCGAGCGTATCGATACGGCAGACGACCGGTACTTCTCCGCTCTGCCCATCCGGGAAGGTGACCTGTGCCACCATCTCCTGACGCGGCTGGATCTCGGTGAGACCTTTGATCGTAATTGTTTCGGCACCCGTCAGACCGAGGTCATCGGCGCTCAATCCATCCGCGAAGACGAATGGTACGATACCCATGCCGACCAGGTTGGAGCGGTGGATACGCTCGTACGATTCGGCGATGACGGCACGGACACCCAGCAGTTTGGTGCCTTTAGCAGCCCAGTCTCGCGAGGAACCGTTGCCGTACTCGACACCGGCGATGACCACCAGCGGCGTACCGTCGTTCTGATAGCGCATGGACGCATCGTAAATCGGCATCTCTTCGCCGGACGGCTGATAGATCGTGAAGCCACCCTCTTTGACGTTACCGTCGGAGTCGCGAAGCATGTTGTTCTTGATGCGGATATTACCGAACGTGCCGCGCATCATTACTTCGTGGTTACCGCGGCGAGTCCCATATTGGTTGAAGTCCGCCGGCTTTACGCCGTTGTCCATCAGATACTTACCGGCCGGTGACGCCGCCTTGATCGAACCCGCTGGCGAGATGTGGTCGGTGGTTATCTTGTCACCGAAGACGGCTAGAACCCGCGCATCGACGATATCGGTCAGCGGCGTGGGCTGCGCTTTCATACCCGTGAAGTAAGGTGGGTTGCGAACGTAGGTGGAGTCATCACTCCACGCATAGGTGAGACCAGAACCGGTTTCGATGCTCTGCCAGTGTTCATCGCCCTTGAATACGTCGGAATACTTGTCCTCGAACATCGCCCGCGTAATGTTGCGGGTAATGAAGTCTTGGATCTCGTGCGTCGACGGCCAGATGTCCTTTAGGAAAACCGGGTTGCCATTTTTGTCGTTACCGAGCGGTTCGGTGGTCAGGTCTTTCTGTACGGATCCAGCCAACGCGTATGCGACGACGAGTGGCGGAGACGCGAGGTAGTTGGCTTGCACATCCGGGCTAACCCGGCCTTCGAAATTGCGGTTACCAGACAGTACGGCCGCCGCAATAATACCATTGTCGTTGATTGCCTTGGAAATCGGTGGCGGCAGTGGACCGGAATTCCCGATGCAGGTCGTGCATCCGAAGCCGACCAAGTTGAAGCCGAGTTGGTCAAGGTATGGCTGCAATCCGGCCTGGTCCAGATAGGCGGCCACCACTTGGCTTCCCGGTGCCAGCGAAGTCTTCACCCAAGGCTTAACGGAAAGCCCCTTCTCCAAGGCATTGCGGGCAAGTAGTCCAGCACCGATCAGCACGCTGGGGTTAGAGGTGTTGGTGCAGCTCGTAATGGCGGCAATTGCAACGTCACCATGTCCAAGATCGAAGTCGCCACCTTCCACGGGCACCCGCTTGTCAAGTTCGCCAGGCTTGCGGTATTCGCTGTCCATCGCCGCCGCGAAACCTGCTTTGATGTCGCTCAGGGCCTGTCTGCCTTCGGGCCGTTTCGGCCCGGCCATCGATGGCACCACATCAGCAAGATCCAGTGCGAGCGTGTCGGTGAAGACAGGCTCGACGCCAGTTTCGCGGAACATCCCTTGCGCTTTAGCGTAAGCTTCGACCAGCGCTATGCGCGCCTTGTCCCGGCCCGAAATCTCAAGATAACGAATGGTCTCCCCATCGATCGGGAAGAAGCCGCATGTCGCGCCGTATTCCGGGGCCATGTTTCCGATGGTCGCGCGATCGGCGAGTGTCATGTTGTCGAGGCCGGGGCCATAAAATTCGACGAACTTCCCAACGACGCCCTTCTTTCGCAGCATTTGCGTGACGGTGAGAACGAGGTCGGTGGCTGTTACGCCTTCTGGCAACTTGCCGGTCAGTCGGAAACCAATCACTTCCGGCAGCAGCATTGAGATCGGCTGGCCCAGCATCGCCGCTTCCGCTTCGATGCCGCCAACGCCCCAGCCCAATACCGCCAGCCCGTTAACCATTGTCGTGTGGCTATCGGTGCCAACCACCGTGTCTGGATAAGCGATCGTTTCGCCATCGGTTTCCTTCGTCCAGACGGTCTGCGACAGGTACTCAAGGTTGACCTGGTGGCAAATCCCTGTGCCTGGAGGCACAACCCGAAAGTTGTTGAAGGCGTCTTGGCCCCATTTGAGGAAGTTGTAACGTTCGCCGTTTCGCGCATATTCATGCTCGACGTTACGCGCCAAGGCTTGCGGGGAGCCGAATTCGTCGACGATTACCGAGTGATCGATAACCAAATCGACGGGCACCAACGGATTGATCTTGTTTGGGTCGCCTCCAAGCTGCACCATACCATCGCGCATAGCGGCGAGGTCCACGACGGCGGGCACACCCGTGAAGTCTTGCATCAAAACGCGTGCTGGCCGGTATCCGATCTCGTTCCCGGCGGTCCCCTTGTCCTGCAGCCAAGCGGCTACCGCTTTGATATCTTGCTTTTTCACCGTTCGGTCATCTTCAAAGCGCAGCAGGTTTTCTAGCAGCACTTTCATCGAGAACGGCAACTTCGAAACCCCCGCAAGACCGTTTTTCTCCGCGTCTGGAAGAGAAAAATACGTGTAGGTTTTGTCGCCGACCTGAAGCGTTTTTTTGCAATTGAAACTGTCGAGTGATCGGGAATCCGTGCTCACGGGGGCCTCCTCATTGGGGTTATGTGGAAAGCCGCGCCGCCGGAGCGCCGGCGGAAAAGATGCGAAAACCGATCTCGTCCCTAAGGTACGATCGGCGGCAGCACCTCTTTTTTGCGCTAGCACCAAACGTTGTGCGGCCTTTATATAGGCCCGCACCGGGCTTAGCTACTCAACTTGCGAAGCCCCTCCTTTCGACGATTCTCTGAACGCCGCATACGGAACTCCAGACCAACCTTGCGCCTTCAAGCCGAAAAACTCGCCGTCCGACGCGGTGCCCGCATCGTCATAGATGGGCTCTCCTTCGAGGCGGTAGCGGGTGAAGCCCTGCTGCTGACCGGCCCCAACGGTGCCGGCAAGACGACGCTGTTGCGCGCTGTCGCCGGTTTTCTGACGCCTGAAGCCGGCCAATTCCGCCTGCAAGGCGGTGATAACGAACGTGAGGTCGGTGAGCAAGCCCATTACGTCGGCCACGCCAACGGCATCAAATCGAACCTCACCACAGCCGAGAATCTAGCCTTTTGGTGTGCCTATTTGGGCGGTGGTAGCGAAAACCGTGTCCGGCGCGAGCGGGTTGAACTGGCCCTGGAGCGTCTGCGCTTGCTCTCGCTAGAGGATATTCCAGCCGCCTATTTGTCCGCCGGCCAGAAGCGGCGCCTCGGACTTGGCCGACTGCTGGTTGCCGACCGTCCGCTGTGGCTTCTTGATGAGCCGACGGTTTCGCTGGATGCCGCGTCGGTAAAACTTTTGGCGGGAATCGTTCATGAGCACCTTCAAGGAGGCGGCATCGTGCTGGCCGCAACGCACATTCCGCTCGGGCTTGAGCACGCCCGCGAATTGCGCCTCGGCGTGAAGAGGCAATCCGCATGAGCCCGTTTTTGACACTTTTGAAGCGGGATATCACTTTAGCTCTGCGCGAAGGCGGCGCCATCGGCACTGCGCTCGGTTTCTATCTCATCGTCATTGCTATGCTCCCCCTCGGCCTCGGCCCCGACTTGAATCTGCTGAGCCGCATCGCGCCAGGGCTATTGTGGATCGCCTTGCTGCTCTCGGCGCTGCTGTCGCTGGGGCGCATGTTCGAGACGGATTTCGAGGATGGCTCTTTGGAGCTGTTGGCCATCGGCGGCACGCCGCTTGAGCTCGTTGCCGCCGCGAAAGCTCTAGCGCATTGGCTGACGACGGGGATTCCCCTGGCGCTGCTTGCGCCGGTGCTCGGCATCCTATTGAACCTCGACATCTCCGCTTACGGTGTTTTGATCGCCACAATGCTCGCCGGGACGCCGGCCATCAGCTTTTTGGGGGCCATCGGAGCGGCTTTGACGTTACGGGCAAGGCGTGGCGGTCTGCTTTTGGCCCTGCTCATTTTGCCGCTCTATGTCCCGAGCCTGATCTACGGCATCTCCGCGATTTCCGGTGCGCTGCTGGCAACTAACGCTTTCTGGCCGTCGTTTCTGATACTCAGTGCGCTGTCACTCGGCGCTCTTGTCCTTGGTCCCATCGCCGCCGCAGCGGCCTTGCGCATCCAGTTGCAATAAGCCCCGGCAACGGCCGGTTGGTGGCGTCACTGATTGAGAACGACCGCTCGTCACGGTCTGAGTGACGTCGTTCCTTGTGGACAAACTG
>DAOUZE010000284.1 GCA_030665765.1 Filomicrobium sp. | reverse complement strand
GGCCGCATATGATCAAGTCCACGGGAACGCCGCGTCATGGTGCCGGTGTGATAGTGCTCGAGCAACCGGCCCGAGTTGAGGTTCAGGGGATAGCGGTCGTCGGCCACGTCCTCGCCGGCATCGTCTTGCTCGACGATAGAGAATATGCCCCTGCCGCTAGCGGTCGGGAAGCTCTCCGCATAAAGGAAGCGGGTGCCGGGATGCTCGGTGTCAAGGCAGGGCCACTGCAGGCCGCTGCCAGCAAGCCTGTCATGGCGGATGCCGGCGTAGGACGGCACAAGTGAGGCGATCTCCTCCATGATTGCCGCGGTGCCGGGGTAGCTCATTGGGTAGCCCATCGCGGACGACACGTCGCAAACGACTTGCCAGTCGGGCCGTGCCTCGCCAGGTGGATCGACGGCCTTACGCAAGAGCTGTACACGCCGTTCGGTGTTGGTGAAAGTACCGTCTTTCTCGGCGAAGCTCGCAACTGGGAATACGACATCGGCCAATGCTGCCGTCTCGGACAGAAATAGATCCTGCACGACCAGGAAGTCGAGGTTCTTCAGCCCGTGCTCAACTTCGTCGATGTCCGGGCTGGACCCCATCGGGTTCTCACCCATGATGTACATCGCCTTGATGTCGCCCTCGACGGCGCCTTCCTCCATCTCGATCACGGTCCGATAGGGATTTTCAGGCATGGGTACGCCCCAAGCCTTCTCAAACTTTGCGCGATCCTTGGGATCTTTGATGTCGTGATAGCCTGGAAGGTTGTTGTGCTGGCCTTGCATGTCCGAGCAGCCTTGCACATTGGATTGACCGCGCAAGGGTATGAAGCCGGTTCCTGGACGGCCGACGTGGCCGGTCAGTAGCGACAGATTGGCCATGGCGAGTGCACCGTCGACGCCGGTCAGATGCTGGGTGATACCCATACCCCAGAGCAGCATTCCGCGCGCCGCCTTACCATAGATCAGAGCAGCTTCCTGCAGCCGGCTTGCCGGGACGCCGGAGACCTCCTCGACATAGGCGGGTGTGTATTTTTCGAGGCTCCGAACATAGGCTTCCAAGTTCTGCGTGCGCGCCCCTATGAATTCGTCGTTGGCCAAGCCGGACTTCAAGATGATATGCGCGAGGCCGTTTAGTACGGCGACATTGGTACCGTTCTTCGGTCTCAGCCACACGTCGGCGTGATCGACCATCTCGATGCGGCGGGGGTCGATGACAACGACCTTGGCGCCGCTCTCATACTTGGCCTTGAACACCTGGCTGGAGATCACCGGGTGCGTCACGGTGGTGTTGGTTCCGCAGACGATGAAGGCCGTTGCCAGGCGCACGTCGGGGGAGGACGCGGAGGGGGCGCTGGAACCTACCGCCAGCTTCAAGGCTACGGCGGACGCCATATGGCAAAGCCGCGCGCAGTGGTCGATGTTGTTGGTGCCGAAGGCGCAGCGCACCATCTTTTGGAAGACGAAGTTGTCCTCGTTCGATGCGCGTGCCGACGTCAGGCCGGAGAGTGCCTGAGCGCCGTACTTTGCCTTAACTTCATTGAGGCGCTTCGCGGCAAATGCGATTGCCTCTTCCCAGCTGGCTGGTTCTAGCGGGCTATCTCTGCCGCCGCGCCGAATGAGGGGTACCCTCAGGCGTTCCGGGTGATGGATGAAGTCCATGCCGAAGCGCCCCTTGACGCACAGATTGCCGAGGTTGGCGTCTGAGACGTCGGAGGGATTAATGGCGACAACGCGTCCCATTTCTGTTTCGATTTCGATCGCGCACCCCACTCCGCAATAGCCGCAGGTGGTCGTGGTTTTCTGGCGCAAATTTTTTGGTAAGACGCCGGTGTCGGAGAGATCCTTCAACGCACCCGTCGGACAAACGCCAACGCATTGACCGCAGTTGTTGCATTGTGTGTCGCGGAAGTCGTTAGTGCCGCTGACGAGTTCCGGATAGCCGGACTCTCCGACACTGTAGACCTTGCGATGTTGGACTTCGTCACAGATCCGCACGCATTGCATGCACTTGATGCACTTCTCGAATTCCAGCTGGAAAAACGGCCATGACACGAGCGGGGACGCGATGCCGGCGTCCACCTCTTTGATCTCGAGTGTTAGGTTCATTTCCATGCCTCCTTGCCGAGGTATGTCTTGGTTCCGGCGCCGTACTCGATGGCCAGGCTTTGCAAGGTGCATACGCCGGCCGCCTGGCAACGGCACATGAGGCATCGGCTTGCCTCGCGCAGCGCCGCTTCTTCAGAAAAGCCGATCTCGACCTCGGCGAAGGCCTTGTCGTTGTCAACGTCGCCGCCATGCTTGGTATTCTCGAACGCTTCGATACGGCACTCTCCGTCGAGCACGGGCATCTCACTCATCGGGGCTGCTGATTTGGCCTTCGCTCCAATGTCGAAAAATGCCGGTCTGTATTTGGCGATCGCGGCAGCAATCTCGCGCTCATTTGCCCCATTGAGGTAGGCGTTTATGGCATATGCGCTCTGACGGCCGGCACCAACGCCCTCGACGACAGTGGCAGCTCCGCTGACGCAGTCACCTCCCGAGAATACGCCCGGCAGATTTGTCATCATTGTTGCCTCGTCGACCTCGATGGTGCCCCACCTTTTGTCGAGGCCGAGATTGCCCTGGTTGAGTGAAGCAACATCGACGTCCTGTCCAATCGCCAGGAGGATTGAATCTGCTGGCGTGAAGTACTCCGATCCAGGTATCGGGACTGGACGGCGGCGGCCGCTTTCGTCGGGTTCGCCGAGCTCCATGCGTTGCGATATTAAGCCGACCGCACGCCCATTCTCGATCTTCACGGACACTGGGGCCGTGAGGAGTTCGAGCTTGACGCCTTCGACATCGCATTCGTGTATTTCGTGCGCGGCGGCGGACATCTCCTTGCGCGTACGCCGATACATCATCGTGACTTCGCTGGCACCGACCCGCCGGGCCGTGCGTACCGCGTCGGCCGCCGTAAATCCTCCGCCGATGACGATGACGCGTTTGCCAACTGAGACTTGTTTGTTCCAGTTGACGTCGGCTAGGAATTGGATCGCCGACCTAACCCCTTCGGCGTCCTCACCTGGTATACGCGCCGGCTTTGCGGCCATGGCACCGATGGATAAGAACACCGCGTCATAACCCTGATCCTTGAGCGTATCGATTTGGAAATCTCGGCCCATGGTGCTGTTGGTCTTCAGCTCCACGCCGAGTGAAAGAATGTCGTTTATCTCTTGATCAAGTACGCTGTTGGGTAGGCGGTAAGGCGGAATTCCGAAACGCAGCATGCCCCCCGCCTTCGCAGCCGCTTCAAGCAAAGTTACCTTGTGTCCCTCGAGCGCTAGGTAGTAAGCCGCGGACAATCCTGCGGGACCGGCGCCAACCACGGCGACGTTTTTTCCACTTGAGGGTTTCGGTTCAGGCTGCGTTGGCAAACCCGCTGCTGCGGCCTGGTCGGCTGCGAAGCGTTTCAAGGCGCAGATCGCGACAGGGTGACCGTCGATTTGAACGCGCCGGCAGGGATCTTCGCAAGGGCGTGGGCAGACGCGTCCGAGGACGCCTGGTAACGGTAGCATCTGCTTTATGAGAGCCGTTGATCCCACGTAGTCTTTCTGCAAAATGAGGTCGATATAGCCGGCAATATCGATACCGGCGGGGCATGCTGCCGTACATGGCGGTTGGCAATAGGCATTGTGATCGGAGAGGTAGCGATTGAGCGTCTGCTTGCGCTGCGCGTTCAATTCCTCCGTCTCGGTTCCGATCTTCTGGCCCTCGGCGACAGCGGTCATGCATGCCTTCAGCGGGTCGCCTTGGCCGGCAACTACAATCGTACACAGCCCGCAATCGCCGGTGGGCTTTATGCGAGGGTCCGCGCACATCGCAGGGATCTTAATCCCTGCGTTCGTAGCCGCCTGGAGGATCGTTTCACCCTCGCGCGCCTCAACGGGCCTACCATTTATCAGAATTTGAAAGCTGGCTTGAGTTTCCGCCAACAGCGGAGCATTGCCGACCGCCCGGGCAATGCCGGAACTTGCCGGGGGGACTGATGGGTTCTGATGCCCGTTCCCTGCGGGCTGATCGCGCCCCTTACCGGTGTTGTCCTCGGTCATCGCTTCTCCTCCCTCGCGCTTTTTTGAGGTGGAATTTTTTGCAGCACAGCAACAGATTGCGCCGCAGCTACGTCTTCTGCAGGCAAACACTCTGCCACCAGAGCAAGTGGGCCGAGTTTGACGCAGAGAGAGCCTGGAGTTTCAGGTACTAGCTAGCGCCAGGATTCGGGTGCAGAGATACTTTGATCTCGCGAATCGGGCAGGATACGGCGTTTGATTTGTTCTCCGCCCGGAGTGATTTTATCACGTTGGTCAGGTCCGTCTCATTGATCGCGATCATGGTTTGGGGCTGCGATGAAGGCGATTGTGAAGAGATCTGAAAGCACGTTCACACCGGCTCGTCGGCGCATCATCACTGGCTCATCGTGTTCAGTGGTGCATCGACGCTGGTTGCGTTTGTGGTTTTTCGCACCGCATCATTAAGCGGTATTCAGGGATGACGGCGATTGCCCTGCAGTCGAGTTCCGTTGGCGCCAGCGGCCGCCGCTGGTTCTGGTCCGCCACCGGTTTAATGATGAGCACCTTTGACGCGGCTTGACAGCAAGGCGGCCTTTTCTTCCACTCGTTTTCCATGGTCGAGCGAACTCGAAATGCTCTGAATTGGACCTTTTAGTCTTTGGCCCGAAGCGTTTGCGGATGATCCTGGGAGAAAAAGATGCGGGTCGCGACCTTCAATCTCGAAAGCCTCGATCTGCCACCAAGGGCAGCACGCCCCATCGAGGCACGCATTGACATGTTGCGGCCGGAGCTGGAGCGCGCCGACGCTGATATTCTTT
>DAOUZE010000275.1 GCA_030665765.1 Filomicrobium sp. | reverse complement strand
GAAAGTGATCGTCCAACTTTCCTTCGAGGACCTCTTGAGCGGCGGCGACAATTGCGTTGCCGAGCTTCTCATCGAGTTTGCCGAGCGCCATATTGGCTTCCGCGGCAGCGCGTTTGACGATGCCGAGCGCGCGCACGACCGGTTGGGGTTGCTTTTCCCAGCCAATCTTGAAGTTGCCGAGCGAGCGCTGTGCCTGGGCGCCCCAATAGCGATCGGCGGGGACGTCGAGGGGGCCGAAGGTGTCGGATTCGGTGCGGTTTTTGGCGGTCATCGATAGCGCCTCGCTTGGCGGTTTTACTGCTCAACACACGGCAAGTCAGTGTTGAAGGTCCTGGGGTCTGCGTCTGTCATACACCGGCTCGGTGGCGCGGCGCCACCGGCAGAGATAGTCCGCTTTGGTCTATGTGTGTGGTCTTCCGGACCGTCTGCGGAGCAAACGGTTTACTTCTTGCGGAAGGCGTCGAGGCTGACGATTTCGGCGCCGGCGGGTTCGCCGTCAGCCGCATGCTCATCGGATCCGTCGTCGTTGTGGCCGGGACGCTCTTGGCTCGTAGCGGTCTCGGCCGCTTGAGCCGAGCCAGCGTCATCGGTGTGACGCTCTTCGCCGTGGTCCGACGCGTGCTTGGAGAGATGGGAGACTGTCGCGGGTTCGGCTGGGAACTGGCCGGTTTCAGAGTCGGTAAAGTTTTGGTCGAGCGAGGTTACAGACAGATCCACGGCTTCGGCATTGAAATCGGGCTCCTCGAACTGCAGACCGTAACGGACGCTGGGGTCGAAGAAGACCTTGATGGCGCTGAAAGGAACCACCACGCGCTCGGGTATGCCGTCGAAGGTCAACTTTACTTCGAAACGTTCATCGGAAACCGAGAGATCCCAGAAACGATGCTGCAGCACGATTGTCATCTCGTTGGGATACTTCTCGCGGAGACGTTTCGAGATCGAAACGCCAGGCGCGTTGGTATCAAACGAGATATAGAAATGGTGGTCACCGGGCAGGCCGGATTTCACCGTGCTTTGCAGAACGGTTCGAATGAGTCCACGCATGGCATCTTGCGCCAAAGCCTCGTAGTCGATCATTGACTCGCTCGTCATACCTGCCCGCGTATTTCCCTACTGTGTTGGTGACCGAAATTGGTCCCAGCCTTTGTCTTCGGCGAAAGTAGGGCCCCAGGTCAAGTCGAAGTGGAGGGCTTCTGTTGCCCGGTGCCCTCCGAAACCGCGCCTTACCCTGCTAGGGGCAAGGGCTTAAGTTTAGGCGTTAGGCACTGCTTACGCAGCGACTGCGGCCTCAGCATAGTTGTCATTGGCAACTATTCTGGATGGCCCGATAACGGCGGTACCATGCCGAGCAAAAGCTAAACCCTTTACACCCTCGTCGATCCTATTTCGCCCCCATCAGATACCCGCTTAGGGCTCCCAGGCTTGCAAAGCATGGGAACAAGCGGCGGGCATTTGGTGGAGGCGCCGGGTACCGCCCCCGGGTCCGATAGGCTTATTACGGCCGCGTTTATCGCCATAGCCGGCGTGAGCCGGCGTCCTTAGATATATGATGAGGCGAGGCGAAAAAAAAGTGGTGTTACGCGAAGAGGTTGCGGGCTTGTCCTTAATGCACGCTTTTTTCTTCTCGTGCGACATTTCGGCCTGATGATTACTGGGCCCGCAGCTATTTGAGCCGCGTGGCTCATACATCGCCGGAGGTTGTGATGTGCAGAACCCGGCCACAGTGCTTGCAATGGACGGCATCGGCCTCGTGGCGGTTGAGGCCGCAGTCGGGACACTCAAAGATAACGCGAGATGGCCGGAAGATGGTTTGAACGAGCCGCAAAAAGAGAGCGACACCCAACAATAGAATGATGACGGACAATAGCCGGCCAGTGGTTCCTTGCAGCGTGATGTCGCCAAAACCGGTCGTCGTTAGTGCGGTAACGGTGAAATAGAGTGCATCGACGTAGTTGTTGATCGACGGGTTGTTGTGGACCTGCAGGACGTAGACCAAGGCGGTCATGACGAAGACGAACACCATGAGGTTGATCGTCGACTGGATGACTTCCTCGTTGCGGCGGAAGAAGACGAAATCCTCGCGCAGATCGGCCAGAACCCGATAGGAGCGCAGCAGGCGCAGGGCCCGCAGGACGCGCAGGAACAGGAAATTCCCCAGGAAAGCGGGCAGCAGAAGTGTGATGATTACGATCACATCGGCCCAGGTCGTAAACTGCAACATGAAGCTCTTGCGATCGTAGGAAATCCACCAGCGCACCCAGAGATCAATGGCGATCAACACCGCCAATACGGCATCGGCGACTAGAATCCAGGTGGCATTTTCGAACACGGAGGAGACGATGAAGAAAACGATCGTAAAGATATCGAACGCCAGCAGTGCGAACCGGAAACCTCGTGCCTGTGGATCATTGCCATGGTAGAGGCCGCGGAGGGTCTCACGAAGCGAAGTTGTTGTTTTAGTTATGTTCTCGTGCGAATCCATAGCCAGTCACTTGTGCCAATAAGGGTGGACAGACATTCGTGGTGCGAAGGACAGGGGCGGTAGCCCGGTTTACAGGTTTTCAGCGCCCAGGTGTCAAAACTGAGAGGGGTTATGTCAACCGCGAAGATTTTCTCGCTTTTCGGTACTGTTGGCCTTTACCAGCCAGAAACCGGTTGGACGCCGTTTCGCGCATGCCTGATGGCCGTGTTCATCGTAGTAGTCGCGATGGTATCGGGATTCGGTTCGTATCTAGTCGTAACCCCTTGGTCGGTTCCAGCTCAGGAAATCCTCGATTGGTCCCTTGAGGCGCAGCTTCTGTTTTCGCAGCTTGTGATGCAGGTTGTTACCGTTGTGCTGGTGTTGTGGGCTGCGGTTTTCTATCGGAGCGACCGCAACAAGGCGCTGGCGCTGGTTCCTGTCACCGGAGGTACGGCGACCTTTGTAAAGGCGTTTGCGCTGATTGTACTGGTTTCGGGTATTTTTTCGGCCCTCGCCTGGCTGTTCCGGCCGCAGGACGTCTTGACGGATCTTGCCGGGCTCTGGCCGCTGATGAAGGGGGAGAGCTGGTGGCTAATGCTGCTTGTCGCCGTGATCGGCGCTCCGTTGTCGGAGGAGTTGCTGTTTCGCGGGTTCCTCCAATCCGCCCTTGCTCAATCGCGTCTCGGTTTTTGGGGCGCTGCGCTGATCACCAATACGGCGTGGGCCTCTCTGCACGCCGGTTACACGTTGACCGGTCTTGTCGACGTGTTTATTGCAGGCGCATTATTCAGCTGGGTTCTGTGGAGGACCGGTAGCTTGTGGGTGCCGATCGTCTGTCACGGCCTCTACAACGGACTGATTTTCGCAGTGCTGTGGTTGATGCCAATGCCGGAGAGGCTGCCGACTTTACCTCTGTAGTTTTGTTACGACGAAGAGTTGATCCTATACAACAACATGTTGATGAGGCCCGAAACTCCCAGTATATCGAGGATACAGAGCGATTTGACGATGTAACCGACGATGTAACTCAAGATATCTGCGAAGCCATTGATTGATGACGGTTTGTGCCTGCCTTGTCGTTGTGAACCATTCGGCGTTCAGAACTTCTCGGCGGAGTGTCCCGTTGAAGCGCTCGTTATAGCCTTTCTCCCACTGCGAACCCGGATAAATCCGGATGGGCATGATCCCAATATGCCTCAGCCAATCTCGGAGCGGTGCTGCTAAGAACTCCGTCCCGTTGTCGGAGCGGATGTAGGTGGGCGTGCCGCGCTCCAGGAGTATTGGATAAAGCGCCTCCAGCACCTCTGCCGAGCCCATCTTTATGGCCACCTTCACGGTGAGCGCTTCGCGTGTGTATTCATCGAGTACCGTGAGCATCTTGTGGGGCCGGCCATTGCTCAGCCGATCGTGCACGAAGTCCACGGCCCAGATGTGGTTTGGATAACGTGCACGCAGACGGATCACAGATGCGTCGTGATGATAAAGCCGCCTGCGCTTCTTGTGTCTTTGCGGAAGCTGCAAACCCTCTTCGCGCCAAAGCCGCTCAACCCTCTTGTGATTGACGCGCCAGCCTTCAGCCTCAAGTAATTTGCCAACCTTGCGATAGCCGTAGCGTCCGTATTGCTTGGCAAGTCGAATAAGCGCCAGGCGCAGCTTATCGTCGTCATCCGGCTTTGCGTGATAACGCAGCGTTGAGCGGGAAAGACCGACACTCTGACATGTCCGTCGTTCCGAGGTTCCAAGCTTCTGGCGCGCATGGGCAACGGCACCTCGAAGATCGCCTGGCTTCAGCCCTTGGGTTTTAAAAAATCGAGGCTCTCTTTCAGGATCAACTTGTCGAGTTCAAGATCGGCCACGATCTTCTTCAAACGCTGGTTTTCTTTCTCGAGCGCCTTCAGCTCCGCCAACTGCGAGCGACCCATGCCACCAAGCTTCTTGCGCCACGTGTAATAAGTCGCATCGCTGATGCCAGCTGCCCGGCATGCCGCTGATACGTCCGAGCCACCCGCCAACTTCAGCTCAATCTCACGCAACAGCTTTAAACAATCCTCATCTAAATGCCGCTTCCGAGCCATCAAACACTCCCATGCCACTAAGAAAACAATTGCACAGTTTTAAGGGGCCGAGACGCTTTCCTTCCACTCTCGCGGGCATTCACTAGGTACGCTAACTCAGCCTCTAGCTGGCTGTCGGTAAGACCCTTCTGAGTCTCTTGCTGAAGGTCATCCACCAGGCCTGGTCTGAAGGGCACCTTCTCTGGCGCTTGCCACCTCGACGACCTCCGGGTCTGTTCGTAGAGTCAGTCCTGCACTGATTGTTGTGAGTACTGACAGATGCTACAGGTGGGCTCTGAGTAACGGGGAGTGTGTGCAATGGACCAGACAACATTGGCAATAGTTGCGCTGCTCTCGGGCATCGGGTCGGCGCCAGGTCAACCAACGCGTGGCAGGAAGAATGCCCCTAGCAGGTATAAATTGAGCCTTCGCCAACTGGAGCTTGTCGGTTACGCTGTAGCGGTGGCCCTTTCAGGGGCGCAAAGGAGAGACGCTTGAAACAGTTCATACCCGACGATGCGATTGCAATTATCATTTATGGCTTCGTGGTCATGGCGCTTTACATGTCGCTCATGTGA
>DAOUZE010000257.1 GCA_030665765.1 Filomicrobium sp. | reverse complement strand
TGGGTCAAGACAATGCGCTTAGCAGAAACAGAGGCAAGCTTCTCGCGAAGCACGGACCATCGCATGTGGTAGCGCAGCTCCGTATCGAAACTAAAGCACTCATTGATGTGCAGATCGGTGCCCTCCGACAGATCCACCAATGCATCGACCCATTCCGTATCACCTGAGAAGCTGAGTGATTTCCCGTCGAACTCGAATCTCAATCCATAAGACGGCGCACCCGACGGATGACAGACTTCGACAGCAGAACATGACAAACCGCGCCAATCAAATGGTGCTGCGCTAACATGCTCGAAAAACTGCAATTGGAAGCTCAGATCTCTGGCAGTGCTACCCGGGAACAACGCCTCGGCAGCCGTTCGGTAACGCGCCTCTATCCCGCGCGGCCCGACCACGACCAGCGGTCGTTCGCGTTTGACGACATGCTGTGCATGCAGCATCCACCACACCAACCCAGCAAAATGATCACCATGCAAATGCGAAATGAAAATTACATCGACCTGTCCTGGGTCGAGCTCTTCCCGCACCATTCCAATCAAGCTGGTGGCACCGCAATCGATGAGAAAAGTCAAGTCACCTGCAGTAACGTGAAAACACGTTTGAAGACGACCGCCCGAGCCGAACGCGTCACCCGAGCCGACAATGGTCAGCTTCATTTTCTTTATCCTGTCCAAACCCCAAGGTAATCAGGGTGCTGCCGGCAATAGAGAGCGTCTGTTCCCTGGGGAACATGCGGCGCTTTGAATGATTGTTTATCAATTTCAGCAAACTCTTTACGCCGCCGCACTGGGGCGCGTCGAGACCTCTTCATACCACCGGGTCACCCCGGCAAACTCCTCTGACCGCTCGATGCGCGCCGCCACCATGAAATCGACGGCGACAAGCGCCGTAATGTCGGCAACCGAGTACGTATCTCCGGCAATGAACCTTGACGTCCGCAAACGATGATCCAGAAGCTCAAGCCTTGCGATCGCTTTCTGTTGATTAGCAGCCCCCCAATCGGATACTTGCGGCACCTCTCGCTCCGACATTTTCGGATGCAAATGCCGGAAAGCCTGCGCAACAGCAAAGAACAATCCGAGTTCAACGCGTCTGTTCCACATTTCGATGCGCGCCTTCTCGAGCGCCGTTTCACCTAGCAGCCTCGGTTCTGGGTTCAATTCCTCAAAGTAACGACATATCGCCATCGTCTCGGTAATCGTTTCACCATCGTCCAGAATCAGAATCGGGACTTGCCGCATCGGATTAAGACTGGCGAACTCATCAGATTGAATGTTTTCAATATTGAGCGTGAATTCCTCGTAAAGGACCTGGATCCCCTTCTCCGCCAGAAAAACCCGCACTCGCCTTGGATTTGGAGCGGCGTTCGTCTCGATGATCTTCATGTAACTCCGACCTTTATTCTGAATCCGACCTGCCTTTTCGGAAAAACCCATCAGGCCAACGCGTCCCAAACGCGATTCAACTTTTTGTCACCGCCCAATGTTCCTGCGACGTCTCCAATCGCGCGGCAGCTCAAACTCGCCAGTCCACATCCCCTTTTTGTTCTTTTTAGCTTTGTGCTCCTCCGCTTCAAATCGGCCATAAGCAACGGCGTAACCCCGCGCCACCATCTCCCGGTTGAGGTCGAAACGATCAGTTCGACACAACGCAAGCAATCGATCATGCTTGTCAATGTCGAGCCCCTTGCAAGTCACCGGACTCCTGCCAATCAGCCGCCTCAGCAACCGCCGCGCCTCCTGTCCGCAAGCCCATTCGTCTCCGCCCCGACGGCATTTTTGGCGCCCTTCAGGAGCGTCAATGCCTTGCATGCGCACCTCTCGGCCAGCCACGACGAGACTGTCACCATCGAGAACGCGCGCGCTGCCCTCGACATCGGCTACGCCAGCAGGGGGGACGAGAAACCGCAATACAAGACCAACGACCAATACGCCAAGACCGAATAGAGTTATTATTCGTCGTTTCCTCAAGCTCTTAAAACGAAACTTCATCCTATTTCCATAGCAGCTGAATCTCTATCGCAAACGATCCGTTAATAACTTTAAGACAATTTATATCTATCCATAGAGGTATAACAACGGACCGCATTAACGACCTCAAAATGCTTCATTTAGCAATTAGCTTTCTCGAACTCTCCTTTTTTGGGACCTGGAAGCCGCATGAGCATATCGGTGAAATCAGAAGAGATTGCATACCAGCGGGGTCGCCGTGAAGCGCGTCAGCGCTCCAGCGAGCAAGTTCGCGCGGCACGTGCTCAACTCGCCTCGCGTTCGACAGTAAAGCCGGAAGTCGAATACGAACTCCTTCAAATGTTTGTGCGCAATGAAATGGCGGCGGCCGCCACCATGCCGGCGCTGTCAATCATCCTATCAATTGCTTCTTTGCTCTGGGCAACCCCACTTGAAGCTGCGCTCTGGCTGGTGCTTGTTATTACGACCAAAGTGCTGCTGCTTGAACTCTGTCGCCGCTTCACAGCGCTTGACCAGGCCGACGTCGACATCTGCATATGGCGGCGCCGGTTCATATTCGCTGAACTGCTGAGCGGGATGACCTGGGCAGGCTTCGCGCTGGTCGGTATTGCCAGTTATGCAACAGCGAGCGAAGCAACTCTATTCTCATCACACGTCTTCATCTTTGCGATGCTGATCGTTGTATTGGCGATCCGAATGACGTTCGCCTCGACCATCATGCCGGTCATGCACGCCGGCACGATCCCGATGACGGCCGCCGTTGTAGGACGTCTCATCATTCTTGGGGGCTTGGTGGGCGACCCGCTCTATTATGCTCTGGCGTCCATGGCCGTTGGCATCCACCTCTACTTCGTCTTTCTCGCGATCGGACTGCACTCCACGGCGTTAGCCATGCTGGAATTCCGCTCGCAAAAGGATTTGCTGATCAGCGAGCTTGAGGAGGCAAAGGTGATTTCCGATGAGGCACGCCGCCGAGCGGAGGCCGCCAACAAAGCCAAATCACGTTTTCTGGCGACAATGAGCCACGAACTGCGCACCCCGCTCAACGCCATCATGGGTTTCTCGGAGGTGATGAAAGGTGAGGTTCTGGGTAAGATGCCCAATGCCACCTATCGCGATTACGCCGACAACATCCATTCAAGTGGCAGCCATTTGCTAAACCTCATAAATGAAATTCTTGACCTCTCACGCATCGAGGCCGGCAAGTACGAACTCCACGAAGAGCCCTTGCAGTTGGCTGATATTGCCGAAGACTGCCGCCGCCTACTCCAGCTACGTGCCAAGAACAAAGGCTTGGAGATCATCGAGCGCCACACGACCGAGCTGCCTGATATTTGGGCTGATCCGCGTGCAATCCGACAGATCTGCCTGAACTTGATGTCGAACGCCCTTAAATTCACACCTGGCGGCGGGCATATCTTCGTCACCGTGCGACGGGCCAGGAACGGCGGGCAACTGCTGTCTGTCCGTGACACCGGTCCCGGAATCCCCAAGGAAGAGATACCCAAGGTGCTGCAGGCCTTTGGTCAGGGGTCGCTAGCTCACCAGACTGCCGAAGGCGGCACCGGCCTCGGCCTACCCATCGTCAAGAACCTCATTGAGTTGCATGGCGGACATTTCCAGCTCCGTTCAGAGCTGCGTAAAGGTACTGAAGCAATCGTTTACGTGCCACCTCAGCGTGTGCTCCAGCCTGTCGGACCACTGCAGCCGTTTGGTCTCGAACGTCACCGCGAGCCAGTGTCGACGCGCAAACCCCGGCTGGTAACGCACATGCACTAGAACGTCTCGCGACCGTTCCACCATGCGCGGGCCTGATTTGTCGACCGATCCAACGGTTGGCCCCATTGTCAGCGCAGCCATCGAACACAAGTTATAAGTAGGACAGCCAAGTCCACGCGTGCCGCACATCCCGCCGCGTATCGTCAACAGCAAAAGGTCACGGATCACATGCTCGGCTGGCTTGCCCTTATGCTCACGCTCCTGCTTGCCCTATTCTACTTTCTGACCGGTGATGGCAGCAGCGTTTCGCACCTGTCGTCAACCGAGCGCTGGCTCTTCATCGGAAGTGCCGCGCTCGTCGGCCTATATGCCATCGTGTTGATGGTCGGCGGTGGCGGCCGCCTGAGCGACAATGCAAAGCACCTGGGGATCTGGGCCGGGCTGTTGTTCCTTTTGATCGCTGGTTACAGCTATCGTGCTGAATTCGCCAACCTTGGTAACCGGGTCGTTAGCGAACTGACGCCTGCCGGGCAGGCCATGCGGGTTGCAGGCGAACAAGGTGAGGTGACAGTCCGCATACGCAAACATCCAAGTGGGCACTTCGTCGCCCGCGGTGCAATAAACGGCACACGTACCAGAATGATGATCGACACAGGCGCTTCAACTGTGGTCCTAAGAACGGCGGACGCCGAGCGGGCTGGTATTGACGTCTCCAATCTGGCCTACACCACACCGGTAAACACCGCCAACGGAGTAACCTACGCGGCTCCCGTTCGACTGCGCTCCGTAGCCGTCGGCGACATCATACTCCATGACATCGAAGCCCTGGTTTCCAAGCCTGGAAAGCTTAACGAGAATTTGCTGGGTATGAGTTTTTTAAGACGTCTCCGCTCATATGAATTCTCTGGAGATTTTTTGATACTGCGTGGCTGAGCCTCGATCGCTAGCCCGTGGCTGTCACCGCGAGAACATGGGCTATAGGCGATGTCGAGTGGCATGCGTACATTATTGAGCGAAGTATTGGCTTATGCGTTCTTTGCCCTCGCAGCCGTTTGGGCGATTAACAATTTCGAAATCATAAAAACGGCTGCTGTTGGTCTTGGCCTGCAACTCCCCCAGTCCACCTATACCGAAGCCCAGACCCGCCAACCGCAGACGCAACACGCCCAGGTTGGACATAAGCCTGTCGGCTACGTGGAATTGCCCGCCGACAATTACGGCCACTATCAAGCAAGCGTCGAGGTCAACGGACGCACAATTCGCGCCATGGTCGACACGGGCGCCACCGTCGTCGCCATGAGTCACCGCGATGCACGCCGTGCCGGCATCATGGTCGCAACAACCGATTACACCAGCCGCGTCCGCACCGCCAACGGCATTGCCCGCGTCGCCCCCGTGACGTTGTCCCGTATTCGCATTGGCGATATCGTCGTTCGCAATGTCCGCGGCGTCGTTTCGGAGCCTGGCAAGCTAAATGGCACATTGCTAGGCATGTCCTTCCTCAGCCGTCTGTCACGCTTCGAAATCCGCTCGGGCCGACTGATATTGCAGGAGTAACGGCGCAACCAGACAAGTAGGATCAAATCTTGCCTACGCCACAGGCACCCGTTACAGGGTCCCAACATAACCGTTCCGGACACCTGATATTTGATGACCACCCCCCCCGATCCTCTTACCCCCATCCTCGAAGCTTCAAGCGACACGCCATTCGTTGTCGCACAGCTCGGCCAATCCCTCGACGGACGGATTGCGACACCCACTGGTGAGAGCCGCTGGATCAATCGAGACGCCGCTCTAGACCATCTCCACCG
>DAOUZE010000511.1 GCA_030665765.1 Filomicrobium sp. | reverse complement strand
AAGACGTGTAGTTCGCACCGCCAGCTTCAGCCAACACCTTCGTGATCGCTGCCGTCAGCGACGTCTTGCCATGGTCAACGTGACCAATCGTGCCGATGTTGCAGTGAGGCTTCGTACGCTCGAATTTCTGTTTGGCCATTCTCTCTGTCCTTAGCGAGTGGTCGGCGCGACGGCCAGAAGGCCAACGCGAAAACAGCATTGAGCCGATCCTCTAAGCCGTAAGCAGCCGATATTCAAGAGGCTTCATCCGCATGCCATGTGGGTCCGTTGCGGCCCGATTGCAAAGCTGCCAGGTCATCGCCTGCGCGAAAGACTTCTCTACGCACCGTTCAGCCCTGCGGACATCCAGTCCTGCTTTTCAGCCTCGACTGCTTCAATCTACGATTTCAAAGGAAGGTTTGGAGCGGGTAGCGGGAATCGAACCCGCGTATTCAGCTTGGAAGGCTGCTGCACTACCATTGTGCTATACCCGCCTTGTCCATTTGCTCAACATTCTGCAAGCCCCGCACATCTGTGGGCCGTGGGGAGCAGCAAAACAGCTCCACACAACTTTAGGAAGTGTGGACCCATCAAAATTTGGTGGAGGGGGTTGGATTCGAACCAACGTAGGCATAACCAGCGGATTTACAGTCCGCCCCCTTTAGCCACTCGGGCACCCCTCCAAAGCTTGGCCGCCCGAAGAACCGCCGAAACAAAACGGCCCCGCGAAGCGATGCCGAGCAAGACGGTGTTATGGGAATACACTTAGCGCATGTCAACGCCTTTGGAGTTCATTATTGAGGGCTTCACCAACACGCCACCATCACCTATCCCCAACACCTGCATGGACTTAGCCAAGGCAAGGACCGCACGCATTCAGCACCTAAACCAACACCAACAACGCCCCCCAACCTCAACACGAGTCCAAGATGTCAGTGAAGCGTGCGCACCCAGCCACTAAAAACAAGTCCACCCATCGCAAATCCAGCACCATCGAAGAATCCATCCGCATCTTTGGCATGCACGCCGCCGAAGCGGCCTTGCAGAATCCCGCTCGCAAGGTCCTAACAGCGGCCATGACGGAGAACGCCGCTCGTAAACTCGCCGAACCACTCCGCCAGCGCGGTCTCGAGCCAGAAAAGGCGACACCACGCGGTCTCGACCGCCTGCTGGGCACCGATACCGTCCACCAAGGCGTGCTATTGGAGTGCGACCCACTTCCCGAACCGAGCCTGGAAGATCTCATCTCCGCCGCAGGCGACGGCAGACCTTTAATGCTCCTCGATCAAGTTACAGACCCCCACAATGTCGGCGCTATCCTGCGCTCAGGGGCGGTATTTGGCTGCGGCGGGCTCATTATGACCCGCCGGCACAGCCCGCCTCTAAGAGGAGTATTGGCAAAATCGGCGTCCGGGGGCTTGGAACACGTGCCCGTACATCTGGCGACAAACCTAGCACAAACTATCGTGGCGTTGAAAGACGCCGGTGTACTGACCATCGGCCTCGATGGATCGTCTCCGGAACTGCTTCACACAATCCGGCCAGAGTATAGGCCCATCGCAATCGTCCTCGGAGCCGAGGGCAAGGGTTTGCGCCAGTTGACCGCCGAGAAATGCGACCGGCTCTGCCGGATCGAGACCTCAGGCGCGCTCGCCAGTCTGAATGTGTCGAACGCTGCCGCGATTGCCTTGCATCTGATCGCAGCTAAACGCGCATAAACGGGCAACCCCCCAGCACCTTGACTGGAACGCAGCCCGTCGCCCCGATATCTCACAAGCGTAGTGTGATCACCAATGACCGCGCCGGATCCGGCCATGATTGCGGCGATGCCATCTCCGGTGACTGAGGTAACGCCGATTATCGCCCCAAGCCTTGTAATAAGTCGGCCTGCGGTAATAACGGCGTTTGCGCACCAGGTGCCGCGGGCGCCAATATCCTGAGTTGTAGTAGGGATAATAGCCACGCGGCTCATAGCGATAGGAGTAGG
>DAOUZE010000212.1 GCA_030665765.1 Filomicrobium sp. | reverse complement strand
AGGCCTGCTTTCGCGCTTCGGTCTGGCCTTTGAGACGCCCATAATTCCAGCCGTGATAATCGGTTTGACGCTGCGTGCATTGGAAATCCGTCTGCCGCACGCCGTGGCGACTCCGATCGAATTACTGGGAGCCGCGTTTCCACCGCTGGCACTGTTTGCCATGGGTGCACAACTGGCGACTCGAACGGCTGGCGTTGTCATGCCAGGTCGGCTCAGTCTGGTTCTTGTCTTGAAGCTGATCATAGCGCCGGCGGTGACCTGGGGACTGGCGATCCTTATGCAAATACCCGAAGACTTGAACGATCTCCTGGTGGTTGCTGCCGCCACCCCGATAGGCATTCTGTTGGCGCTGTTTTGTACCGAGTACAATCGTGAGCCGAAATTCATGAACGCCGCCATCTTGATCTCTACGGTCTTGTCCCCTTTTACGGTGACGGCTTGGGTTCTGCTGACCCGTATTTACTGAGGGCGCGAAACTGGCAGCGAGAATACGCAACAAAAATAGAGGCTGATGATGATTGAGCTCTACACCTGGGGAACACCGAATGGCCGCAAGGCATCGATCATGCTTGAAGAGGTCGGTCTACCTTATGAGATTTTTCCTATCAACATCATGAAGGGCGACCAGTTCGCGCCAGAATTCCTGAAAATAAGCCCCAACAACCGCATCCCAGCGATCATCGACAAGTCAACAGGTCTATCCATCTTCGAGTCGGGCGCGATTTTAATGTATTTGGCACATAAGACTGGCCAGCTCTGGCCGGCCGAGGGCGAAGCGCACTGGCGCACCATTGAGTGGTTGATGTGGCAGAAGGGCGGTTTTGGACCAATGCTTGGCCAGGCGCACCACTTCCTAAAGTACAACCGTGGCAAGGCGCCCTATGCGGAGGAGCGCTACGGTTCCGAAACCGCGCGGCTCTACGGCGTACTCGAACGCCGCCTGCAAGAAGTTGAATACCTAGCCGGTGACTATTCGATCGCGGATATTGCAACCTGGCCCTGGGCCAGCCGGTTCGAGTGGCAGGAGATTAATCTAGAGGAATATCCGAGTGTGAGGCGCTGGTATCTCGCTATCGCCAAGCGGCCGGCCGTTCGCAGAGGCTACAGCGTCCCCAATGCCGAGGACGAAATCCCCATGCCCTAGTCAATTGGCTCGATACAAAAGAAAAAGGCCCCTTCGGGAGAAGAAGGGGCCCAGTTCATGGTTAGGAGTGTCAACAGCAGAAAACAGTGTGTCAGAGCGCCCGGATGCCACGATCGATGGAGAGGGCGACGCCCTTATCGTGAAGACCGGTATTGTGGTCAGTTTGGAGCGAAAGAGCCAACAGCATTCCGGCGAGGGCGAAACAGACTAGCGTTGTCGCTCTAACCACCCTGAGGAGGCGTCGATTGGCAATTTTTGCAATCTGTAAATCCATCTGAATTGCCTGGCCTTGTTGGCTAACTATACAGCATTTGTAAGGGATAATTTTTTGTTAGTAAAGTTCGTCGCAAGAATATAGGTAACGCTAAAGTGTTAATTTTTACATTTTGTTAGGGAACACTTCTGGAAAGTTATACTTACTCCAAAATAGTACAATTTGCGCCAGCTGTAGGCGCAGATAATCTGTTATGGTGGGGCTGGTGAAACATTGCGGCGCGGCGGCAGGATTAGCGCACACATGCGGATATCGTTATTCCAGATACCAGTGGAACCTGAGGTTCAGAATTTCGCGCGCCGGAGACTTGAGATGCTGACAGTCAAACGCACGCGTCGGCTGTGCCATCGAATGATCGGTCTCCTCTGTGGTGGCGCACTCGTGGTCGGATTGAACTCCCCAGCGGTTGCGCAAGCTGTGCCGCCAGCACCGCAACGCGTGCAGAGGGCTCTGCAAGTCCAATCGGTTGTTGATCCACTCTCATTAGCTGAACAGAGAACGTCCAAAGCCTCCGCCGTGCTCAAACGCCACTGCGCACGATGCCACGACAACCAACAGCTCAGGCATCCGCTTGCTGCTGCAGGCATCGCGAACATTCTCGACCTTTCGGCGCTGGCACGCCGCCGTGACTTGATCCGGCCAGGTTATCCAGATGCATCGCCGCTATACCTGTCCATGCTAACTCGCCATATGCCCTACGATGTCTACCGACAGCTGAGCTCCGACGCCGAACCAGATGCATCTGAATTGGAGGCCGTACGCGATTGGATACAGGCGCTACCCAATCCGGAGGTTTGCCTAAAGCCCCGTTCCGGGCCTCAAGAGATCGCACGGCTGATCGAGCAGGATCTGGAGCGCTTCGGCCCCTCTCTCGCTGAAACACGCCGCTACCTGTCGTTAGGCCACCTCGTTAGCCCATGCTCGGACACCGGCCCGTCCGGGCTGGCAGAAGGTTACCGGCAGGCGGTCGCCAAATTACTCAATCTACTGTCGCTTCACACCGGTACGGTTCGTCCCGAAACGATTGATGAAAACGGGCTCGTGCTCGGATTTGATTTTAGCCAACTGGGTTGGACGGCCCAACAATGGGCTTGGCTTGCGCAGCGTTATGTGGCGCCCGTTTCGGTTCCGATCAACAAACTCAGCAAGGCCACGGCCGGTAAATCACTACCCGTCCTTCCAGCTGACTGGTTTGCGCACGAGGTGATGAAACCGGATGTTTATGATAGGCTCCTGCACTTGCCCGGCCATTTCAAAACACTATTGGCCGCTATGGGCTTTAGCCAAGCCGAAAAGGCCCCCAGCCGCACCGTCGAGGCAAGCGAGGTAACGGGAACGCTCCGTTCCATCTCGCGGTATGTTACCCGAGAGGGGACGGCCGCCTGGCTGGCCAAGGATTTCAATGCCGAGACCGCCCGGATTGTTACCAATCTAAAACGCGCCAATCACGACCCTGTTCAGGTTCGGCTTATCTTCCAGCTGGCCAACGGGTTTCCAGGTTTTGCGCTTTACGGCAGGCATGGTTCGCGCCGAGCAGCGGTGCATAAGAGCGTCTTGCCGGAAACCGTCGCAGCGGCGAATGCGGGGCAAGCCGGCCTGCAATGCCTGAGCTGCCACTTCATGGGTCCTTCCCAAATCAATATGGATCGTCGAGGGCCGGGGTCTGGTGACCTAATCAGCACTGATGACAAGCGTGCCGCAGAGGTCGCATTACAAATCGCTGGCATCGATCCCAAGCGGCGGATCGATGGCCATGACCCCGTCATCGGCTTGGCACTTCGACACAAGCGCGATCTGAGCCTAACGGAGGCTGCAGCCGAACTTGCGCTGCCCACCAATGTTCTAGTCTCCCGCTTGCGCGGCCTTGAAGGTGAACTACGCCCTATCGCCGGGCGCCTATTGCAGGGATTGGTGAGCCGTGATGAATTCACCCAGCTTGCCGCCGCGATCAATTCTCACTCCAACGGGCATGCGGCAAGGCCCAGGCACGCACCTCTTCGCCTTTCGCTTTGGACCGAACAGCAAAGCTACGCCAAGAATGATATTGTGAAGATCAACGCCGCGGCAACAGCACCATGCCGTTTGACTCTGATCTCGGTCGACTCTCACGGTCAGGCGGCTGTCCTCTTTCCGAATGAGTTTCAGCGAGACAACTGGCTACCGGCGGGCCGCATAATCCAGGTGCCCAGCAATAAGGATGGCTTCATTCTGCGCGCCGCTGTGCCGGGCAAGGACGCCATCGTCGGGATCTGCATGGCCGGCGAGCGGAAAAATCCACCGGGTATCTCGCACGATTTTAAACTGCATCGCTTCACCCTGTTGGGCAATTGGCGCAGCCATCTCAACAAAGCGCTACTCGCCGATGAGGCGGAGCGCAAGCAGGTCGGTAAGCCCAGAAAAAAAACAAAGCGCCGTCGAAAAAGGCGCGGCAGCGCCAAGCCTCTACCCGATCGGTCAAGTAAACTGCCGTTGTCTCAAGCCTGGGCGACGATCGTACTTGAGGCTCGACCGACGACGGACGGTGATCCGACACGCGAAACCAAAGCAGCATTCGACCGAGCGAGTAAGCAACCGCGTTACACGGCGCAGGAATAGACGCCGCGGCAATGAGTTTTCAAATAATGAGTCTTTACGCGATGTCGGATAGTCTTATTGACCTGCTCCTTCTGCGAAGGGCTGTTCTATATTAAGAGGCAGTCCGTCTCAAATCGCGCCGAGTGCGATCCGAGACGAACTTGCTCGGTCTGGACGAAGTAGGCAGCGGAACGGCACGCCGGTGTGCCACGCGCGAGTTGGATAAGACCCGGTCGGCGGAGGCCCCATGAGATGCAACGATACAGAAGTGCCGCTGCGCTGATTAAGGCGCGTCGTCCCGAGAAACCGGTGCTGGCGTTGAGGCCGCACGCGGCCGGACGTGCGGCGCGCTGGTTTCGCCAGAACTTCGACGGTGACATCGCCTACGCTTATAAAGCCAATAGCTCCGTCTTCCTGATAGGCGCGCTGTACGGCGCCGGCATCCGTCACTTCGACGTCGCATCTCTCCCCGAGATCGAGGATGCGGCAACAATCCCCGACGCCGAACTCCACTTTATGCACCCGGTTAAAGCACGCGGCGCTATTCGTCGTGCATATGAACTTGGCGTCCGTAGTTTCTCGCTAGATGGTGAGGACGAACTGGAAAAGATCCTTCAGGAAACCGACGGTGCACGCGATCTCAAACTATTCGTGCGAGTTGCCGTGCCTGCGATCAACTCTCTAATCCCTCTGGAGCACAAGTTCGGTATTGCCGGTGAACCGGCCACCAAGCTGCTCATCGAAACACGTCAGGCAGCAGCGAAGTTTGGTCTCACCTTCCACGTCGGTTCTCAGACGACGACACCGGACGCTTTTGTCATGGCGCTAAAGGCGGTGCGCGATCTCATTGTCCAAGCAGGCGTAGTGATCGATGTCCTGGATGTGGGCGGCGGCTTTCCCTCGCGGTACGCCAACAGCGAACCGGCGCCGATGGAAGACTTCATGGCCGCGATCAACACAGGTGTCGAGGCCCTGCCAGCTCGCGAAAACATTCGCTTGATGTGTGAACCAGGCCGATCGCTAGTGTCCGAGGCCGAAAGCCTCATCGTGCACGTTGATGCGCGCCGCGGCCAAAACCTCTTCATCAACGACGGCGCTTACGGCACGCTGTTCGACGCCGCGCACCTCGGTTTCGTATTTCCTGCGCGGCTCGTGTCCCCGCATGTCGAAGCGGATGCACCCCTCGGAGCATTCGAGCTATGGGGACCGACATGTGATTCAATCGACCACATGCCAGGTCCCTTTCTGCTGCCGGATTGCATTAGCGAGGGTGACTATATCGAAATAGGCGGCGTCGGCGCATATGGCCGCGCATTGGCAGGACACTTCAACGGTTATGGGACTTATGAAGAAGCCATTTTGATGGATGAGCCGCAACTTTCAATGTACGCCGCCGACGGGAGCGGATCCCACGATGCCGTACGGCACTTGCGTACGTAGCTGCCGCGGGACGTGCAAAATGCTGGCCTGCTGTACCAGCCAAACCGGGCGCGGCGTTCTTTCTCCTGCACTATATCTGAATGGAGCCGTGCTGTTGTCTGGTCACTCATGTCGAGCGGGTGGCATCGGTTCACACATTATGGCTGCAGTAAGGAGATGTCCTGCGGCGGTAAAAATCTTCGAGTTACCGCGGTTCGCTGCATCGAGCGCTCGGTACCTCAAGCCCGCAACCTCGCGCTGCGTTGAACGGAAAATCCGATCAAGTTGTGACGGTCTCTCCATTGGCTGCCCGATCACCACTTCTCTGTTATGTCGTCAATATGACGCTCACGTTGGCCCCACGCAAAATATAGCGAGATGACGAAGCCCCCGATCCTGCGTTGCGCAGCAGTGTGACGATGCCGTCGGGTGAGCAGATACAAACGCGAATGATAGAGGAGAGACCAATGTTCGCTTCGACAGTCATCACGGAAGGAGCCGGCGAAAGAGGAAGCGCCGGCGAAACAGCTCATCTCAAGCTGGGACGTGCCTAGGTCCTCAAGAAGGTACTCCGTTCGCGGTATGCGAGGCTCAATACCGAGATTTTGGTCGAGCATCAGCGACCGCTGCCGGACAGTCTGCTTCTGTTGTCGGCAAAATGTGCAAGGCTTCAAATCAAGGACGAATTGCGCCAGCTCGAAACCCTGTAACGTCGACCGGCGCGCACCGAACGAAACGGCAAGCCGCGCAAGGTGGACGCCGAACTCTACCCAGCAGCATGCGTACGCCCGTTGACCTGCTTCCCGAAAACTGGACCGTCTGAGACTGGAATTTTCCACTTATGATCGTAGGGCTCATGAGGAGGAAGATCGATGAAGCGGTCGAAGTTCACAGAAGCGCAGATAGCGTTCGTGCTGCGCCAGGCTGAAGAA
>DAOUZE010000398.1 GCA_030665765.1 Filomicrobium sp. | reverse complement strand
GTCGCCCTGACGCCGCTGGTGTACTTTCTGCCGAAGGCGACACTAGCTGCGACCATTGTCGTCGCGGTGCTAAGCCTGGTCGATTTGTCGATTCTCAAGAAGACCTGGGGCTATTCAAAGTCCGACTTCTCCGCCGTCGCCGCAACGGTCCTGCTGACGCTGTTGCTCGGCGTCGAAATCGGTGTTGCAACCGGCGTCGCGATTTCAGTGCTTCTGCACCTTTACAAGACGTCGCGGCCACACGTGGCCGAGATAGGCTTGGTGCCAGGCACGCAGCATTTCCGCAATATCGACCGCCACACAGTTGAGACGGATCCGACTGTTCTAATGCTTCGCGTCGACGAGAGCCTCTATTTCGCTAATGCTCGCTTTCTGGAGAGCTTGATACTCGCGCGCGTAACCGAAGGCTGTGGAATCCGAAATGTCGTTTTGATGTTTTCTGCGGTGAACGCAGTCGACTACTCGGCCTTGGAGAGCCTTGAGGCGATAAATGACCGTCTAAGCGATATGGGCGTTGGCTTTCATTTGTCAGAGGTGAAAGGACCAGTGATGGATCGACTGGAAGCTTCCCCCCTGCTGCAGCATCTGAATGGGCGCGTATTTCTCTCGCAATACGACGCCTGGACCGCCGTCTCGGATCGGCCATCTGAGCCGCTTGACCCTGTTTCGGCGGACAAAACGTACTGACCTTTCCGCGAACTGCCGCAGCGCAAGTCATGGCGACCGACCTCAAAAACCCGCGCGTCGTCTGCTATGTGCCATTAGCGGACATTTGCTCACCGTCGAAGCGTGAGCACAACTCAAGGTCCGCTGACCCATTGTTTCTCATGGCACCGCTACTTCATTTCGATTTGACTAGACCCTTCCGCTATAAGGCCCGTGCGTACCAAAGCCAGTTTGTTACTTTGACAGTTCCGGCGAGCTCCTTGCAGTGAGCTTCAAGGTCATACCGGGCAGAGAACCGCGGGTTTGGTTTGCAATGGGGAGCAACCCATGCGCTCCGGCATGGGACGGAATTCCTACGACGCTATAGGCCGCGCGCCCAGGCTGGCCTCAGCGGGGCCGCTTCAGGCGCGGTTATAGCCGCACGCAATTCTTGCAGCAGCCGCGGCTTATCCACTCCCAGCGTCCCTTTCAGGATCAGCCAGTTCGAGGCGTGGTCACTGCGGAATATGGTCCGTTTCAGCTCCAGTTGGGAAAGGAACCTCTCCATTTCCTGCATCAAGCCCAGCACACTGAGCGGCTCCCAGCTGGGAAAATTTTCGCGCAACCGCGCCTCTCCTTTTGGGAAGCTCACAACAAGCGTGGCGAGATATTCGGGTTGCACGGCGTTCATCAGCGCCGCCGAGTTCATCGCATGCTGACGCGACAGCGCCTTACCGCCGAGGCCGTTGAGGACCATCACCGAGCGTTTGATCCCCGCCTCTTGCAACTTTTCGAGCGCCTCCCGCGTAGTCGCGAAGGTTTCCCCCTTGTTGACCCCCGCCAGCACTTCGTCGTCACCGGATTCCGCACCCACATACACGAGCGACAGGCCAAGCTCTGCCAGCTCCCGAAGCTCCGCCGCCGATTTCTTGCGCAAATTGCGCGGCAGGCAATAGCTCGACACCCGCCGTACGCCGGGCAGATCGCAGCGGATCGCGTCAAGTACGGTCACGAGGCGACGGGTTGAAAGCGTCATCGCATCGCCGTCGGCCAAAAAAATGCGCTCGACGCTGTCGCCAAATTGTTCGCCGCAGCGCCGGATGTTTTCGAGCACTTCCTCCTCGCTACGGGGCCGGAAGCGCTTCTGCGGGGCGGTGTACATTTCGCAGAATGTGCACCGGTTCCAGGAGCAGCCGTCAGTCACAGGCAGGATCAGCGAATCCGCTTCGCTCGGTGGGCGGTAGACGGGTTCGACATAGCGGATGGGGATGGTGGTCATGCGTGCGCGACAGACTTTCCGAAACGGACGAAGGGACGAAGACAAAGTTTAACGCCACAGACGCGATAATCGAAAACTTTTGCCGGACGATTGTCGGTGGCAGCGGGACGTCATGCCATCTAATCCGGTCTGTCCACGCCTTACTAGCGCCGGGTCGGTTCCGCTTTACACCCGTAAGCAGACATCCTGAGCGTCGAAATCGATGTCCGCTAAGAATGCCAATAGCGGAAATTGCAGTTTCTACTCGTGAAATGAGGAAACCCCGCGGGCTGCGCGGGGTTTCTCAAGGAAATTGGAGGTGGGAGCCATACGATGGCTCCAACTTCCACGCTTTCTAATTATCTTTTTTTTCGTTCTTGTCTTCATCTTTGTTCTTCTTGATGGCTCCAGCAGTTGCGCCAGCGGCAGCGCCAACAGCAGCGCCTGCGGCTGCGCCGCCGCCCGTAATGGCACCAACTGCCCCACCGACCAGAGCACCTTTTGCAGCGCCCTTGCCAGCGCTTGGATCATCCTCGGCAATCGCGGATGTCGTCGCAAAAGCCGCAAAGGGTAGCATGACGCCTAAAGTCAAAGCTCGGACTGTCTTACTCATTTGAATTTACTCCCAGAGTTTAGCCGGATGCTCTCGATGGCGGCATCCACGTTCAAAAAGCTTTAAGCCGATATACCTCCGCATTCAATGACCTAGGTCAATCGCGAGAGCCCAACGCCTCATCAACCGTTGAAATAAACCCTTACAAGAGCGGGTTGGTTCCCTCGCATGGAGAGGTGTGAGACAGGTAACGTCCACTAAGGTTTGCCGATTCAATCGACATTACGGCGTGGATAAGCGATGACCGCTTTGCACCCGTAAGCGGACATCCTCAGTGTCGAAGTCGATGCCTGCTAAGTGCAAGAAGCAGAGATCAGTACCGGTCGGCGCCCTATGCTCAAGCGATAAACGCCTCAACAGTCAGGTCCACGGACTTGATCGAGGTCATTATTCAGGGGCGTTCAACTCCCTAAGCTCGCTCAACGCTTCGCGCCCTAAAGCCTGCTCCCGCTACGTTGAGTCGAGGTGTGATGGGGAAAAACCTGCAGTCTTTGCGGTCAACCATCGTCGAATCCGCTACGCCTGCGCATGTCCGGGTTTTGCTCGCGGCTATGCTAGTGGCCGTATTCGTTCTATTGCAGCTGTGGCCAGTCAGCGCGCCCGTATCAGATAACTTCACAGGCTGGCGGGATGATGGACGTCTCCACGTGTTCGTTCACCCGGACTGTCCCCACTGCCACGAGGCGCAGGTCTTCCTCCGCACTCAGCCGGAAATAGACTTTTCTGTCCATGACGTCTCAACACAGGCAGGGTGGAATCTCTATCGTGAGGTTGCAACTGCCCTTGATGCCACAGA
>DAOUZE010000374.1 GCA_030665765.1 Filomicrobium sp. | reverse complement strand
GCAAGCGCGCGTTCGGCAGGCTCGTTGAGGAGCGGACCCTCGGGTTCGCCGGCGTAGCTCGCCTTATCCTTCTTTTCCTCGATGGTGAGGATGTTGGTGGCGCGTTTGACGCCCGCCAGCAGATTGGCGCCATCATCGGTTTCAAGGAAATCGGTGAGCGCTTCAACGCGTTTGACGATGAGGGCAATGTCGTCCTGACCCGGCAGGGCGAAGACAGCATCGATCAGGTCGTGGCGTTTGCCTTCGTCGCGTAGATGGACCTTGAGGCGGTCGGCGAAGAAGGAGAGGAGATCGTCACCGACCGCAGCCGACGCCGACGAAGTGTTTCCTTGCTCGGTAAAGAGGGCGTGGCTGGCCCCGATCTTGTTCAGCAGCCGTAGTCTCAGATCGTTTTCCAATATGATGCGAATAACACCCAAAGCGGCGCGGCGGAGTTGGTAAGGGTCGCCGGAACCGGTCGGCTTTTCGCCGATGGCCCAGAATCCGACCAGGGTGTCGAGCTTATCGGCGAGTGCGACAGCGAGGGCGGGCTGATCGCCTTCGTCCTCCAGCGGTACGGTATCGGAGGGGCCTTTTGGTTTGTAATGCAGCTCGATCGCGCGGGCGATGTCCGGCTTGGCGCCGGCCTTCTCCGCGTAATAGCGGCCCATGTGCCCCTGCAACTCGGGGAACTCGCCGACCATCTCGGAAACGAGATCAACCTTGCAAAGTTGAGCGGCGCGGCGGGCGTCCTCTGGATTAGCATCGACGGCACCGGCGATCCGGTAAGCTAATTCGGCGAGGCGTTCGACGCGGTCCTTTTGGGTGCCGAGCTTGGCGTGGAAGGTGATGCCCTCAAGATCGGATGCCATTTCGTCGAGCGGACGCTTCAGGTCCTGATCCCAGAAGAATTTCGCATCCGACAGCCGCGCACGGATGACCTTCTCGTTACCGGCGATGATCTGCTTGCCGTCATCGGTGGCGATCAGGTTGGACACCAGGATGAAGCGGTTGACGAGCTTTCCGCTCTTAGGATCGCGTAGAGAGAAACACTTCTGGTGCGCCTTCATCGAAGTAATCAGGCATTCGGCGGGCACTTCGAGAAAGGCTTCATCAAAGGTGCCCATGAGGGTGACCGGCCATTCGGTCAGGCCGGCGTTCTCGTCGAGCAGGGCGTCGTCGTCGACCAGTTCGAGGCTGGCGTCCTCGGCGATCTGGCGGGCGTCCTCGGCAATCATCGCGGCGCGTTCGGAGGCTGGTAACAGGACCTTGGCGGCCTGCAGTTTGCGGCCGTAATCCTCAAAGTCCTCGACGGCGAAGGGATCGCGGCCGTGGAAACGGTGACCACATGTGGAATTGCCGGAGCTCAAGCCCGCGAGTTCGAACGGCACGACGGTGCCATCATACAGGCAGAGGACTGAGTGCAGTGGGCGCACCCATTGGAAATCACCCGAGCCCCAACGCATGGATTTCGGCCAAGGGAACTTCGCGGCAATCTCCGGCACGACTTTGGCGATTATTTGAGATGCCGGACGGCCGGGCTTATTGATGCGGGCAACGTAGAAATCCCCCTTCTTCGGGTCGGAGACGACCTCGGCTTCGCCAATGGAAGAAAGCCCGGCTGCGCGCAGGAAACCCTGGATAGCTTTTTCAGGAGCACCGACCCGGGGGCCTTTGCGTTCCTCGGAGAGCGCCGGCGACATCTGCGGCACATCCTCGATTACGACGGTAAGCCGGCGTGGTGTTGCAAACGCCTGTCCTTTTCCAATCCCAAGTCCAGCCGCCTTGAGGCCGTCACCGACAAGACGCAGCAGATCTTGCGCCGCGCGCGTCTGCATGCGGGCTGGGATTTCTTCGGAAAGCAGCTCAAGAAGGAATTGGGGCATGGTGGGTCGTTGTGCTCCCTTGTTCTGAAGCACCGTTCTAGAGCGTGATTGATCTTGATGGAAGCGATCCGTGTCAGACGGACCGCCCCATGGACAATGAGGCTGTCACGCTCCGCCGTTTCCCCCCTCCTTAATTGACTTATTGTGCCGGGGCGGTTGCCGGATCGCTTTGGATGGCGGTGCCCTGATCAGGCTCGAAACCCGTCGGGTAGATCTTGTTGGCTTCGGTCAGCACCCTGTTGCCGACTTCCTCGGCGGCGCCTGTATAATGCAGGTAGCCGACGCCGACGCCGACCAGTACGACCAGGAACCACCACACTGGGCGCTTCAGGAACAACGCCGTGATCAACAGCACCGGCACGACGACAATTGCAATTCCTATCCAGTGGTTCACGGACCACCTCCATCGGTTTTAGGCCAATAACCACGACGGGCCTTGGCAGGTTTTCGAACGCGCAGGATATAACCTGGCGGTTCGGTCAAAGGTATGACACTGCGAGGGTGTCTCCTATGACCAGTGGTAAGCTTTTGCAAACGCTAGCGTTTAATACCATCGTCCGCCCTCCCCTCCTTGATCTGTCGGGGTCAGCAGTTGGTTTGTGATGGGGGCCGAAATGCCACGCGTCCCTTTTCCCGAAAACCTGGCCATCGGGCTTTTCGCGGTCGCTGCGATACAGGCCGAAGAGCGGCGCGGATTTCGAGTTCCGATCGGCGTCCCCGGATTATCGGATGCTGAGACGATCCAAAAAGTTCTGGATCTCCCGGACGTTGCAGCCTTGAAACGCTCCGATGGCAAGTACGTCGATCTTGGTTACTTACACAAAGGTGGCGGCGAGGGCGAGTGGATCTGTTACATCGGCTCGTCGCAGACATATTTTCCGGCCGACGAATTTGAACTGAAGATGTTGCTGAAGATTGCTGGTATGCCGCCGCCGCCGGTACCGGAACGCCCGGGCGGCGGGTATCGCAGCTGGTGAGTTATCGCTGCCGTCCTTCTTGTCGTTGGAGGATAAAAGTCGTTGTGGGGGTGTCGCTTCGAGCAATGCAAGCCTCGCAGCGTTTTACGCGAAGTGTGGTTCAGAGTAACGACGAAGTAGCCGACGGGTCGAAGGTACATGATGAGATTGCGCGTGCGGTTGAACGGCAAGTGGTGCCAAGCCGCATTGGCGCCGGGCAATGTGCGCGGGGCTCAAAGGTTCTCGGTGCGCGGCAGGTTTCAGCCAACTGGCGCGGCCCTCGGCGGTGCTTGCTCCGGCAAGCGGGGGCGTTGAGCGGCGTCCGTGAGCGTCATTGCGGCCGAGTATCCGCAGCATCGATCTTAGCGTAACTGATAGAAACGGCCTTATGCCGCCTGCGGCTCGGTTTTCTCAACCGCACCGCCACCATCGGTTTGCAACCATGCGCCGCAGCAGGCTTTGGCTAGTTCCCGAACGCGCAGAATATAGCTTTGCCGCTCCGTCACCGAAATGACGCCGCGCGCATCGAGCAAGTTGAATATGTGGGAAGCTTTAATTGCCTGGTCGTAGGCAGGTAGCGCCAGGAAGTGCTTGTTGCCGCCGGTGCCCTTGTCGAGTAGAGCCTTGCATTCCGCTTCGGCGTCCTTGAAGTGCCGCAAAAGGATCTCGGTATCGGCATGCTCGAAGTTGAAGCGGGAGTATTCCTGCTCGGCTTGGAGGAAGACGTCGCCGTAACTGACCTTACGTTCG
>DAOUZE010000133.1 GCA_030665765.1 Filomicrobium sp. | reverse complement strand
ACGCCGTCGGCGATCAAAAAAGCGGTCGATCGCAGATGGTCGGCAATAACCCGGTGACTGCCCTTATTCTCGCCCTCCGCCTCGACGCCCGTCAAATCCACACTCGCTGCGATCAGCGCCCGGAACAGATCCGTTTCGTAGTTATCGTGCGTGCCTTGCAGAACCGCAGCAATGCGTTCAAGCCCCATGCCCGTATCAATAGACGGACGTGGCAGCGGCGCGCGCTCACCCGGTCCGAATTGATCATACTGCATGAAAACCAAGTTCCAGATCTCGATGAACCGATCGCCATCTTCATCCGGGGACCCAGGCGGCCCGCCTGCAATATGCGGGCCATGATCGTAGAAGATTTCTGAACACGGCCCGCAAGGTCCGGTATCACCCATCTGCCAGAAGTTGTCGGAGGAGGCGATGCGGATAATCTTGTCATCGCTGATGCTCGCGATCTTCTTCCACAGATCGTAGGCATCATCATCATCATGATAGACGGTGACCAATAGACGCTTGGAATCGAGCCCGAATTCCTTGGTCACCAAATTCCAGGCAAACTCAATCGCCTCGGCCTTGAAGTAGTCGCCGAATGAAAAATTACCCAGCATCTCGAAGAAGGTATGGTGGCGCGCCGTATACCCAACGTTATCGAGATCGTTATGTTTGCCGCCTGCCCGCACGCACTTCTGTGAGGTAGTCGCACGCGTGTAGTCACGCGTTTCCTGGCCCGTAAACACCGACTTGAATTGCACCATACCGGAATTAGTGAACAACAACGTAGGATCGTTGCGTGGCACAAGCGGCGACGATGCCACCTCCTCATGTCCGCACTTGCGAAAGTAGTCGAGAAATCCTCGGCGGATCTCGTTGACGCCGGTCATTCTTTGCCTCTCAGGAAGTCCCGCAGCGATGGCGCGGGCAATCTGGCCGCCCGCTAGAAACGGCATGGTCGCGCACCTTCCCCACGCGGATTAAGACGTTCGGACGATCGAGCGACGGACAAGGCCACCCATGCACCGGCAAACAGCAACATTAAAATAGTCCACCGGGCGCCTCTTCTTTTACCGGGGCCTATGAGACGTGTCTAGAAACCGCCGCAGCTCACTCTACCGGCCATAAAATAGCTGTGGGCGAGGCGCCAAGCCGGCCCTCGCCCATCCAGAAATAGCAAAATACGAGACCGTCAACATCCACGAGCTAACGCCGGGCGCGTTTGCTTTGTCCCGGACCTGTATCTTCCAGAGGTGAAGCCTCAACCGGTTTCAACGCAGCCTTACCCCCCTCGGCGCCTCCAGCGTCCAGATCAGGCTCCACCAGCAGATGATCCGATACCAAGCCAGCATTCTCACGAATCGAACGTTCGATGGCCGTTGCCACCTTTGGATTGCTCCGCAGGAATGCTTTGGCGTTCTCCCGGCCTTGACCGACACGCTGCCCTTCATAGGAGAACCACGCCCCGGATTTCTCAACAATATTAGCCTTCACGCCAAGGTCGATAAGCTCTCCGTGTTTGGAAATGCCCTCGCCATACATGATGTCAAACTCGACCTGCTTGAACGGCGGCGCCACCTTGTTCTTGACGACTTTGACACGGGTCTGATTTCCGACGATTTCGTCACGGTCCTTGATCGCGCCGATCCGCCGAATATCGAGCCGCACGGAGGAGTAGAACTTGAGCGCATTGCCGCCGGTCGTCGTCTCCGGGCTGCCGAACATGACGCCGATTTTCATGCGGATCTGATTGATAAAGATCACCATGCCACGCGACCGTGAAATCGATCCCGTAAGCTTTCGCAGCGCCTGGCTCATTAAACGCGCCTGCAGACCCGGCAGACTGTCGCCCATATCTCCTTCCAGTTCGGCCTTCGGCGTCAGGGCCGCCACCGAATCGACGATCAGCACATCAATCGCGCCGGAGCGAACCAGAGTATCGCAAATTTCCAGTGCCTGTTCGCCCGTGTCGGGCTGCGAAACCAGAAGGTCTTCAACTGCAACACCGAGTTTCTTCGCATAAACCGGGTCAAGCGCGTGCTCGGCATCGATAAAGGCGCACGTTCCGCCGCTTTTTTGAGCTTCCGCAACAACGTGCAACGCCAGCGTCGTCTTACCGGAACTTTCCGGACCATAGATCTCGACCACACGCCCACGCGGCAATCCACCTATACCCAGCGCCAAATCAAGTCCAAGCGAACCGGTTGGGATCGCCTCAATATCGTGGGCGTGATTGTTCTCGCCCAGGCGCATGATCGAGCCCTTACCGAAATTCTTATCTATTTGGGCAAGAGCCGCCTCGAGCGCCCGTTGCTTGTCCATCACACCCCCTTCAACCACCTGAAGTTCTGGCTTGCTCATAGCGCGATTCCCAATCTCTCATGAGTTGCACATCAAGTCTACGTCACTTGCTGGGACAATAGTACATGATTTGTTCCAAGAGAACAATGCCTGAACATTTGTGCCTTAAAAATCAAAAATAGTCGCGGCTCTTTCTACTGACCTATCTTTCCGCTCTGCACTGGACTTGCTCATCTTCCTGCGTGCCATGGTATTAAATGGGCAAGCCAGATGAACCGTGACACAGCAGGACTACTCGTGCGTCGACCAAAACCACACGCCTAACAAACATCTGCGTTTGCCATCGCCAGACCCAGGATGAACCGGTCAACCACTCCGTTCAAACGGTATACGAGATAGTCACCAAACGAAGGTTTTTGATGCTCCCGAGGAGGATTGGACCGCACTTTACGATCGCTGCGGCCGCTCCGGAAATACCTCCCAGTCATTTAGATGGTGCTGGCAATGGAGCAACCATTTTATTGCCGAACCAGAAAGACCCGAACTGTTTATTCCGATCTCCCGCACTCCTGGCCGGCAAACGGTTATTTGGCCAATCGTTTGTATGCGTACCGCCGACCACGACAAACTGACGTGGCCCGGCAAACAGGTCACCCAATACGGCGACGTCCTGTTCTAGCCCGAAGATAAGTTGGCTGCACACCAGGCCACCTGGTCACATAGGTAGCCCCACGCACGCCAGAACCAATTACATCTAACTTTCCAAGGTCCACTCGAACGCTGCAAAGAAGACGGCATTGATATCTATGACTTCATGAGGCTCCTCGTCTGGATCAAGCTGGATTGGTCCAACAACGCAGGTGAGATCAACGACTGGGCAGTACCACTCACGCGCAAAGGTTGGCTGTGGTGCCAAGCCTATCTTGGCTCTGCCCGTGACCGGTTTAACGAGGCCCACCAGCTGCTTCCCGCAACAATAAAGAACGTCGCTTCATCGGGCCGTTTCCGGGCTCATGCACAAAACGAACAGCACCTGTGGATTAACAGCCGGCCGCAGCAGACAGCAATCACCGAACCCCGAGCTTCTTTTGCAGACTCGACGAAGACGTCGTGTATTGGAACAGAAGCTTCTTGTCGGGAAAGATGTAGCTGTGCGCCTTCTGCGCCATCAGCGCCGCCTCATGGAATCCTGAAAGGATCAGCTTCAACTTGCCCGGATACGCATTGATGTCGCCGATGGCAAAGATACGCGGTTCACTAGTCTCGAACTTTTCCGTATCGACCGGAATCAAATTTTCATGAAGATTGAGACCCCAGTCCGAGATCGGCCCGAGCTTCATGGTCAGACCGAAGAACGGCAGCACCGTATTGACGGGGAATCGCTCTTCGCCTTCCTTTGTTTTGACGGTTACCGCCTCAAGCTGACTGTCACTACCATGCAGCCCTCTCATTTGACCGATCAGCAGACGCATTTGCCCATTGGCTACGAGCTCCCGCATTTTTTCAACGGTATGCGGCGCAGCACGAAAGTCATCGCGCCGATGCAACAACGTCAGAGTTTTGGCCAGAGGCTGCAAGCTCAGCGTCCAGTCGAGCGCGGAATCGCCCCCCCCTACGATCAGAATGTCCTTGTCCCGAAAAAACTCCATACGGCGCACCGAATAGTGCACAGACGTACCCTCGTAAGCCTCAATGCCTTCAATAGGCGGCCGCTTTGGCGTGAACGACCCCCCCCCTGCACCGATCACTACGACCTTTGTCAGGAAGCATGTCCCGACGTCCGTCTTCAGCAAAAAACGTCCATCGTCCTGCTTGCTGATCTCATCCACCCGCTCGTTGAGGTGAAAAGTCGGATCGAACGGCTTGATCTGCTCCATTAGCCGGTCCGTCAGTTCCTGACCCGTTACAACTGGCAAACCTGGAATGTCGTAGATCGGTTTCTCTGGGTAGAGTTCGGCGCATTGCCCTCCAATCTTATCTAGGATGTCGACAAGATGTACCTTGATGTCGAGCAGCCCAAGTTCAAACACGGCGAACAAACCAACCGGCCCGGCACCAATGATGACAACATCCGTTTCGATCGTTTGGCCCGGTGTCTGATCCTGCGCCATACTCATTCCAAATTGCCCTTCCCGCCGGCACTAGCCTGCCGACCTAGCATGCGCGACCGCCAGCTGGTGGTCAGACACGCGAATACTCAATTCCGCTGCGAACGCTGTTCTTAACGTCGTACCGAACCAACAGTGCTGCCGGTTAGAATTGTTTGGCGGGAACCTGCACAATAAGCCCATCGAGATCGTCGGTTACTTTGATCTGGCAGCAAAGCCTACTTTCCGCGCGAACATCGAAAGCAAAGTCCAGCATATCCTCCTCCATTTCAGACGGAGATCCGGTCTTCTCGCGCCAATCGTCAGCGATGTACACGTGACATGTGGCACAAGCACAAGCTCCGCCACACTCGGCCTCGATTCCCGCCACATTTTCTAGCTTGGCGGCTTCCATCACCGTCTGACCCGCCGTCGCCTGTACAGTCTGGCTGGTACCGTCTGGTTGAATGAACGTGATTCTGGCCATGGGCTAAAAAGAGCTCCCTGGGCATTGTTAGATCCGTGATGTAGGCGATTTCGGATCTTGAGGACACCGCTTTAGCGTGCCGCGCACTGGATCGTTCAACGCCCTGAGCGTTGGACACTTAGACGCCACGACGTCACGCTTCAAGCCCAGCGCAAGTTCTACGCTGCGACGAAATGGAAAAAAAACGCATAATATTAAGAGCGACGCACCATTGAAACGGGCCGCATAATGTATCAGCCGATTGCTGCAACCGTCGCCACAGCGACTATAGCGATGCGCTCGGCGCCCCTTGCCCGCGAATTCAGCGTTTCATTGTCACGCTCTGCCCGCTCCGCCTCTTGTGCCAACCGAAACGCTCCGACTGCCCGGGCGGACCCCTTAAGAGTATGCGCTGCCATACGCCACGAAGCACAGTCGTCATCGGCGATGGATTTACGCAGAGCCGAAACACTTGACGCGATCTGCTCGCGGAACAAACCCAGTACTTCATTCTGCAGGGCGCTGTCGCCGAGAGTAACTCGTTGTAGATACCCCAGATCGATAACGGGCGTATCACTCTCTACATCCTTCGTGGATCGAAAATACTCATCACCGTCTTGCATTGCATACATTCAGACGCTCCGCAGGGTCTGCTCTCGTCTACCCAGATGGAACTTAGCAGCAACGTCAAAACACGACGTGAACCGACACGATTGAAATGGCAGTACTCTGGACACTATTCATTAGGCAAAGAGCTCTTCAGCAGCATACTACGACGTCACTCTTTCGCCCTCTATGTGCTCTAGCGGTCATACTGGTTGGACAACCGTTACTGGGGGCACCGCTGCCAAGCAATTGGCGTCGGATAACGCGCAACAAGCATTTGAGCCCACTCGACTGTTCGGACTAACCTGTGATTTGCCATAGGGGACACGGCGCGATTCGGACGGGTGGATGGCTAAAGATACTAAACGTAATAAGCAGACTGGGGACGAGGCTAACGCAAAGGGCACGTATGGGCCCCGGCCGCCAAGCCTATCCACACGTCTGGAGGCTGCAACGCAGACGCCCAACTCGGAATCCACATCCAGCACGTCCAACGAACGCACTAAAAACGCCAAGCCGTCTAAAAGTAAAGGCGACAGCGTCAAGAAAAAGCAGGTTATCCCGCCGGCCTTGCCTCCTGCAAACCAGTCCGAAAAACAGAACTCTGCCAAGGAGACCGATAAAGCGGTCACCGCTAACAAGTCCAAACAAGTGACGTCCTCAAAACGATTTGAGAAGACGACCTCTTCTAAGACATCCGACAAAGCATACTCGGCAATCGCCAATGGCACATTACCGCCCCCGATCCCGTCGGAGGACCTAAAGACCAGTAGCGGCACACCGCCACCTCCCTTGCCCCCGTCTTTCGCAAAGAGCAAATCGACAGGCGGCGCTAAGCCGGTCACAGCGACGCAGAAGATCGAAACTCCTCCAATCACAAAAGACAACTTGGCCCGTAAACTTGAATCTGTTGCCGAACCTATTTCGGCTGAACAGACCACTCCGCCGGCAGCCAAAACATCAGATCCGAAACCGGCCGCGAAGCCACCATTTAAAGCCTCGAAACCGACATCGACGGGCTCTCCCGTTTCCTCGGCGGACCTCGCAGAACCCGGGATCCCGCCGGAGCTTGGTCCGCCATCAATACCCGACGACGAGGAAACCTCAGACAAGCCCCAACGGGCATCTCGCCGAGAAGCCCGCAGGCGGCCCGCTGGACCAGTCAGGGAACGCTTGGCAGCGAATGATGATGCACCCTCGATTGGTGGTCTCATCTATGCGCTGCAGCAGAAACCTTCGACCAAACCATTCCAGTATGCCACCATAGGAAGCATCGGCTGGGCCGTGCTGGGCGCCACTGCGCTCTGGTTTGTGCTGTCCGCTCAGCCCGATCCATTGTCCTCAGTTCTCGAAAAACCGATCACGTTCCTTATGATCACGGCTATCGCACTGCCGATTGTCGTCACCTGGTTCTTGGCGCTGCTTGCCTGGCGTTCGGAGGAACTGCGCCTTCGTTCGTCGACCATGGCCGAAGTCGCAATCCGTCTTGCCGAGCCCGATCGCCTGGCTGAACAGTCCGCAGCCTCGCTTGGCCAGGCCGTCCGCCGCCAAGTCTCTTTTATGAACGATGCCGTCAGCCGCGCGCTGGGACGTGCCGGCGAATTGGAGGCGTTGGTCCACAATGAAGTCTCCGCGTTGGAACGTTCCTATGACGAAAACGAACGCAAGATCCGTGGCTTGATCGACGAACTGTCAGGCGAGCGTACCGCTTTGCTTCGCACAAGCGACGACGTTCACACCACCTTGCAGTCATTGGGAACGGAAATACCGACCCTTATCGAGAAGCTCTCCACGCAGCAGTTCAAGCTCGCCGAGATTATCGAGGGTGCCGGTGACAACCTCACCATGTTGGAGACCTCTCTGTCGCAAGGCACGCGTCAGCTCGAGACGTCGATTGGCAGCCGCACCGAAGAGCTCCAGTCCGTATTGGAGAACTACACAGGACAAGTAGACAACTCATTACATAAGCGCACCGAACAGCTTCAGACCGTGCTTGATAATTATACGGTTGCCGTCGACGGCGCACTGAACGCGCGCACCGACCAGATGCACACAATGCTGTCGGATCACACGAAATCCCTCGGCGCGACCCTAACAGAATCGACGCAGCATATTGACACCACGCTCAACAGCCGCGGTACCGAGATGCGCACCATGCTGGAGGACCACTCCGGGCTTATGGGCAAATCCCTCGGTGAAACTACGGCTCAGATGCAAGGTATGCTCGAGAACTATACGAGCGGGTTAGCTGAAGCACTGGCCAGCCGCACCGAGGACATGCAGCAAGCATTCCAGGGCTACATGCTGACCCTCGACAATTCCATCTCCAACCGCACCGATAATCTTCAGTCGGTGTTTGAAGAGTATGCCCGCGCACTCGATACGACGCTTGCTAGCCGCGCACACGCTCTGGACGCACAGCTCGTCGAACGCACCCGCGCCCTCGACAACGCGTTCAATGACCGTCTGCGCCTGTTCGATCAAACAATCGTACGCACCACGGCGGCAATCGATCAAGCCGTTGGCGAAAAAGCCGTCGCCCTGACCACGGCCCTTGATAGCCACGCCCAAAATTTCCGCGACACCATCACCCGTCAAACCGCCAACATCGACGACACCCTGACGCACGGCATAAGCGCCGTGCGCCGCTCCAGCGAGAACGTCACACGTCAATCACTCAAGGCCATCGAGGGTCTTGCCAGCCAGTCTGATCTCCTGAAGCGTGTTTCAGAGAACCTGCTCGGACAGATCAATTCAGTGACCAACAGGTTCGAAAACCAGGGCCAGTTGATCATGCAGGCGGCCAACGCCCTCGAAAGCACCAACTACAAGATCGACACGACGTTGAAACAGCGCCATGGCGAGATGTCGGGGACACTAGATCGCCTGTCCAGCAAGGCCGACGAATTCTCGCAGTTTATCGAAGGCTATTCCAACACCATTGAGACTCAGCTGTCCAAGGCCGAAGGCCGTGCCAAGGCAGCCGCGGAAGAACTTCGCCAAGGTGCCCACACTCACAAGAGCGAAGCCATCGCCGATCTCGAGCGCTTCCGCGTCGAGGCCGGGGAGGAAAGTCAACGTGCGTTGACCGATCTGCGCGAACGGTTCTCAACCGTTTCTGAAGAGGTCACTTCCCAACTCGGCAACCTTTCCGATCGCTTCGACGAAACCACCGACGAAGTTCGCGCAAGGGCGCAAGTAGCCACGCAAGCAATCGAAGAAGAGCAGACCCGCCTCAAGCAAAAGATGGAGACTATCCCAGCCAACACCCGCGAGAGCGCCGAAGCTATGCGTCGCGCCCTCCAGGACCAGCTAACGGCCCTCGAACAACTCTCCCAAATGACCTCCAGTGAGGCCCGCAAAAGGGACATCACCTCACCTGCTCAGTCCGCCGATCCAACGTCCAAGAAAGCGGTGGCCGACCCGGCCTCGCTTACCGCTCGCTACGATCGCGAAGCACATTCCGAGCGCGCGGAAACAGAGCGGCAGCTATCCAGCCTCTCTTCCAGCCTGGCCCAAGAACTACACGCCCGGCCGCTGCGTCCGGCCGGAGCCACC
>DAOUZE010000063.1 GCA_030665765.1 Filomicrobium sp. | reverse complement strand
CTCAAATCCGACGGTAATCCGAAGGGGCGGTGTCGCCATCGTGTTCTGTGCTGAGGATATCGAGGGCCACGAAATGACGGCCAGCAACGTCTTTGTCGATGAAGGTGGGGTGTGGCGGATGACCGGTCATCATGCGCGGCCTTTGTCGCTCAATGGGCAGAATACCGCCGAGGACGATGCCGGCGACGGCGGCGAAGGCGGCGACGCTGTTTAGGGGCCGGACCGACGGCGCACCTTCTGGCTTCCAAATCGGTTACCAGCGACCGCCACCATTATCGTCACGGAAGCCTGCGCAGATGTCCTGAACCCTTGGATCGTGACCGATCCATTGGCAGATCTCCTGCTTCTTGCTGGGGCTTTGGCGGATCGCCTTTGCTGAGACGCTGCTACCGTATCCGCGTGCGACTTGCGCCAGGTAATTGTCGCCGCAATACGGTGTGGCAATTGAGTTTCCCTGAACGATTTGGAAGGGGCCTTTGCAGCGGATTTTGGCTTCAGCGGGTGTGTGCGCGGTCGCCGACACGGCTGCGATTACAACGATTGCGGATAATGCGATTTGTGCTTTCATGTGTGACCTTCATAACCGGAATGAACGTCAATGCCGGTAATGCTCTACGTGTCAGGTTCGTGCACCAGCCTCGCTCGGTGTTCTGGCGGGCGCAAGTGTTCAGCTGGGCAAATTGGTTCATAGATGCGTTACGAGAGGTCCGACTGCTGTCGGTCGAAAAAGTCATTAGAGCCTAAACGCAACGTAACAGGGACGCAGATTGCATGGTCGCGCGCACTGGCGCGGCCGCCTGTGAGTCACTGCTAAACACATTCTTTACGACGCTTTCCAGCAACGGTCGCAAATCTGATCTGTATCAGAGATAGTGTGACATCCATTGCCGGGGAAAACCTTATTAACTTTATTAATTTCAATGCCTTGGACGGCGTTTCCTTCAGATGAACTGTTTCTGAATGCGCCGTTCAAATTCAATTCAGGGGCGGGACGACAATGTGGCGGTGGAACGACGGACAACCCCTTTAGGAGTAGAAACACATGTCGACGCAAGCAACGTTCGCAGCCACCTCTTCTCACCGCAGTCTTTTCACTCTCTTCATTCTTCCTATTCTCGCCGCCATGATGATGATTGGTGCTGCGGGTTTTACGGCAACGCCAGCTGAGGCGGGCGCCTATTCGCAAGGCTACGCAGCTGGCAAAAGAGCCGGCCGCAATCACGGCTACAAGGACGGCTTTAAGAACGCTTACAAGGCTTCATACGTGGACGAGATTCTGCGTGGCGGCAGCAGAAAGTACGGGACTAGAAATGTCAACTCGGCCCAATACATCGCGGGCTACAAGGCCGGTTACCGTGACGGATACGAGCGCGGTTATCGCGCGGGTCGTCGTGATGGCGGCCAGGCTGGTCGCGAAGATGCAAAGAGCTGGAAAGAGGATCTGCGCGACAAGATGCGTGAGTGCATGCGCAGGGGCGGTTACGGTTGCTAATTGCGCTGTAACGCGAAAGCCTCGAAACTTTCTTCGGCCGCCAGATTCAAATTGCGTCTGGCGGTTTCTGTATGGGGCTTGATTCAGCGATGGCATGGACAAGCCAGACGCAGAAATAACGCTTGGTTGGCGTATTGAGTTCCGTTTGACCGCCAACCGCCTTGCCCATAACGATCTTTGAATCCGGCGGCGACAAACCCGCATTGTGAGATCCAGAATAATTGTGAACTCGGCTGTTGACCGGCCGTCGGTTGCCCCCTCCTTCTCGAGTGCAATGTTCAGTTCGCCACTTGCGCTTCCAATCAGACAAAAAGGGGCTGAAGCCCCCTCGCAGTTTATTCTAGTTTTTCTCGCAGCCGGTGTTGCCGCTTAGTTTGTAGAGCCGCTGCAGTATGGCGTCGAAGCCGCCGGTCTCGCCGGTGTGCAGGTCGATGCGGCCGACCTTCTCGGCCAATTTCTCCAACGCTTCGAGCTCCTTCAGGCCGTGCAACAGCGGGATGCCCTCCATCAGCCGCGCTGTGTTGAGCAGGGAACGGGCGGCGGCAGTCCACTCCTGGCGGCGGATCAGGCTGGACTTGGCGGCACGCTCGGCCTTAAGACACGCGGAACACGCCATTTGCATAGCGGTGCCCGCCCGCCGGGTCTAAGCGAGACCGAAAACATGGGCAGTCGAAAGGAGTTGCATCGCTTGCGGAGAATTCGGGCGAAAGTATATCTGGGTTCGTCAAAAGACCGATGCTTGCGTAATCCTTGAGGATGCCGCGGACAGCGCGGTTTACTAGAGCTGCTACAATTAGTTAGGTGGGACGCGACCAAGGAGTCTGAAGCTGGTAAGAAGTTCGTCGACCACGTAGCGAGACGGGGTCCGGGACCCGCAACGGTGGAACCGGCCGTCAGCGACTCTATTGTCCGCTGGGACCGTCTAGAAACGGTATCGGTGCGAGTGCCGATGTTCAGAGTCGCGAGCTGGTTTGGCAACAAGTTTGTTGTGACCGATTTCAAAAGATTGTCGCACGGGCGGTGACGGGCCCACGTATTGGGCTTAAGACTCCGGCAATGCAGCTGATTTGAGACCTGGGGGCCCCATGAGCCGTCTTGCTAAGCCGGTGGAGCAATTGCGCGATCGTTACGATGTGATCATCGTCGGTTCGGGTTACGGTGGCGGTGTCTCGGCGTCGAGACTGGCGCGTGCTGGAAAGACAGTCGCCGTTCTCGAGCGCGGTAGGGAATTCATCACAGGCGAGTTTCCTTCGCGGTTCCCGGAGTTGCGCAGCGAGTTGCGGATCTCGACGCGGTCGATGTCTTCGGGTTCGCCGACGGCCCTCTACGATCTGCGGATCGGTGAGGATATCCACGTTCTGGTTGGTTGCGGGCTTGGTGGTGGTTCGCTCGTCAACGCCGGCGTTTCGCTGCGGCCTGATCCACGTGTTTTTGGTGACGAAGTTTGGCCGGGTCAGTTGCGGCAGGATGGTCTTCTCGATGACGGTTATCGCCGAGCGGAAGCCTGGCTGCGTCCCTCGCCACACCCGCGGGCCGGTGAGTTTGATAAGTATCAGGCGATCGCGGGGGCGGCCGAAAAGATGGGCTGCCAAATGCGCAACACACCGGTTGCCGTCAGCTTTGAAGAAAATGTCAATCCTGCGGGCCTGCTTCAGCCGGCGTGTACTTCGTGCGGAGATTGCTGCTCGGGCTGTAACGTTGGCGCAAAGAACACCGTTGCGGTGACATATCTGCCGGACGCCGTGCGGCACGGTGCAGAGCTTTTCACCGAGATCAAGGTTCAGCGGATTGCCAAACGTCCCGATTGTACTTGGCAAGTCGAGGCGCGGCCGTCGGGCAGCAAGACCAATGGCAAAGGCGGCGGTGATCAAATACTGCTTGAGGCCGACGTCGTCATTTTAGCGGCAGGGACGTTAGGATCGACAGAGATCCTACTGCGCTCGGCAGAGGCGGGATTGGAGGTATCCGATCGTCTCGGTCAACGTTTTTCGGCCAACGGGGACATCATTGCGTTCGGCTATGGGGGTAGCCAAGTCGTCAATGCTATCGGTGTCGGGCACCCATCAAAGATCGAAGGCTTCGAAGTCGGCAGTTCGGTCACGGGGCAATTGGAGTTCCGTGATAGCGACAATCTCGATTTGGAGTACGCGGTGCAGGATGGTGCGATGCCGTCGCCGATCGCTCCAGTTCTGCCGGTGATGTTCTTGCCCAACGGCCGTCTCTTGGGGGCGGTGCAGAGTCTCATCAGCGGCGTCTACAAGGGGCCGTTCGCACGGTTGCAGACGTTCTTTGCCGTCTCCCACGATAGTGCCTCCGGCCGGTTCGCGTTGGACGGCGACCGCCTCAATTTGAGTTGGCCTGGGGCAAAAGACGAACCTGTCTATGAGCGTCTCGGTGTGGCCCTGTCGAAGATTGCAGGACATGTTGGAGGCAGCTACGTGCAAAACCCACTTGCAGGCACGGTAATGGGGCAACAACCGGCAACGGCGCATCCACTTGGTGGTTGTGGTATGGGATCCGAACGCGGTGATGGTGTTGTCAATCACAAGGGGCAGGTGTTCGATGCGGGAGCGGGCCAAGACAGCACGGCAATACATCGCGGACTCTATGTCATCGACGGTTCGATCATTCCGCGTTCGCTTGGGGTGAATCCGCTACTGACGATCACAGCGCTGGCCGAGCGGGCGATGCTTCACATGCGTGCCGACTTCGGGCTGTCATTTGATGCAGAACCCGTTGGTACGGAACGGGCCGCCGATGTAACCGCGCCAGGTGCTGCTCAATGATTGGCGCTGCGGGCAGCTTTACTCGATTTCCTTGAGGATTCGGTAGACGCTACGCTCGCTGATTCCGAGCGTTCTGGCAATGTCCGACCGATTGCCCTTACGGCGTTCGGCAACTATGCGCAGATAGGCATTTCGCACCTCATCCAAGGTTGGTTCGTTTGTGAAGCGCAATTCCACCCGGGACTTTGGATTGGATGCAACCGCTCCGTCCGTGACAATTTGCGGAAAGCCGAGGTGCTCGACCTTGATATCTTGCTCGTTGCGGGAGGCGAGCAGGGCGCGTTCGATCACGTTGCGCAATTCTCTCGCATTACCCGGCCAGTCATACGTCTGTAGTACAGCGGCCGCCTCCGGTGTCAGCACCTTGTCGATCTGTCGATCAAAGCTGCGTGTTACGACAAACAACTCAGCGATTTCCACAATGTCATCACGCCTGTCGCGGAGTGGCGGGACGTCGAGGACCAATGCCGACAGCCTATAATAGAGATCACGACGAAAGCTGCCGTCTTGCGACATCGCAAGCAGATCCCGGTTGGTGGCCGCCACGAACCTTACGTCGCAAGCGATGTCCCGCGTTCCACCGACACGCCGAAAGCGACCCGTCTCGATGACGCGAAGAAGTTTCACCTGTTGTGATAACGGCAGGTCACCGATCTCATCGAGAAATACCGTTCCGCCTTCGGAGACCTCTATGAGGCCTTCCTTTTTTTGATCCGCGCCAGTGAAGGCTCCGCGTTCGTGGCCGAACAACTCGGATTCAAAAAGAGTATCTTGAAGCGTGGCGCAGTCGACCGCTGTGAAATTCGCTGCGCTGCGAGGACTTGCATCGTGAACGGCGCGGGCAACGAGTTCCTTGCCGACGCCGCTTTCTCCCAAGATCAACACGGTTGCTTGGCTTGGGGCGAGCAGCTCGATCTGTTTGCGCACTTCGCGCAATCCTTGGCTAGACCCAATTAACGTTGGCGTCTTACGCCTAGCCTCATCCCGGAGGAATTCGTAATTGCGGCGGATTGAACTTGTTTCAAGGGCACGTTCGATTACGACTTCGAGCGTGTCGGGATTGATGGGTTTGATCAAATAATCGATGGCACCGGATCTGATGGCGCGGACCGCGTCGTTGATCGAACCGAAGGCTGTGATTACAACGACGGGAGCGATTTCCTTTAGTTTCGGAAGTTTTTCCAAACCGTTCGCATCGGGCAATCGAACATCGAGCAGGATTAATGCAGGTTGGAGGTTTGCCAGCACCTTTTTTGCCTCGCCCCAACTTTCGACGCCTGTGACCATATAGTCGGCGCGTTCGAGCCGTTGAAGCATCAGACGACGCAACGTGACGTCGTCCTCTATCAGCAATAGGTGTTTAGGTTTCGGCGCCATGGCACTCAACTCCAGCATCGGCGCAGGGCAGCCATACCGTGAAGCAGACACCGGACTGCGGCCTGTTCTCCACGGCAAGACGGCCGCCCCAACTTTCGACCGCGGTTTTGGTCAGCGTCAAACCTAGACCGGTGCCGCGAGAGCCGTCGGCACGTTTTGACCAAAACGGTTGGAATATCATCTGCAAGTCTTCTGGCGGGACTCCATCGCCGGTATCAACGAAATCAATTTGTATTTCGTCTTCGATGTTTCTCGCGGTCACGTTAAAATCGCCACCGTCGGGCATGGCATGAAATGCGTTTTGAGATAGATTGATCACCGCACGCCTCAACTCTCCATCCGAGACTTCTGCACGCAGTCCTGTAGGCAAGTCGAGACTAATGTGAACATTTGCTTTTTCAGCTTCCGGCGCGATAAGTCGCAGTGTTTCGGATATTGTCCCACCAACGTCGACGAGTTCCAACGCGTCGGTTGCCGGTGTTGAGAGCTTCAATAGGCTGCTGGTGACGGATATGCAGCTGTCGATTTCATTTCGCGCGACGCCGATGTATTCACGCGCGTTCTCGGACTGACCATTGACACAGGCAGCCTCGGCCTCCGACAAGGCGAAGCTGACCCCGCCGAGCGGATTGCGGATCTCGTGGGCGACGCCGGCGGCGAGCATTGACAGTTCGGCAAGCTTTTGTTCATGGGAAGCTTGGATGTCGGCGTCGAGATCGCGAATGGATTCGACAATGCCCCAATCGGGAGTGTCGCCCGTGGGGATCTTGATCCTGGCTGCGCGCACCTCAACCAGACAGCTTTCGCCGTTTGCGCGTTGATGCCTAGCTCGGAAACTCACAGGGGTGTTGAGTTTGTTGGTCCGTGAAAGTTCAATCGGGCAGATTTCCATGATTGCCGGGCATGGGGAACAGCGACGATGGCTGGCCGCGTAACAGGGCTTGCCAACGACAGTTTCGCCGGTGCCGCCGTGCAATTCATAAAATGCTTTGTTGGCTTTGAGGGTACGATAATCTGGACCGATGACTCGAACGGCGTCGGGGATTGCATCGATCATTGCTTGCTGAAATGCTTCGTTGGCGGCGCGCTGCATCATGGCCTGCTGCAGTCGCGACGCCATCTTGTCGAAGGACTGGCCAAGTGCGCCGAGTTCATCGTCGCTGACATGCCGGCTTCGCGATGATAGGTCACCGGCCGCCAGGCGGTCACTGGCTGTTTTCAAACGTGAGACAGGCTGGAGTACCCAGCGCTGTAGTGCGAGCCAACTTCCCAGTGCAGCGATCAGCGCGACGCCTAGGCCGGCGCTTGAAAAAGCGAGCGCCGTTCGAATTGCTTCCTGGCGAATCACTGCGGCGCGGTAGTCGACGACGAGGATGCCGTTGACTGGGTTTTTTGCCACAGGCCCGTGACACGTCTGACAGGGCTTTCGGTTGGCTACTGGGATCACGCTGCGCAGAATGTCGGACGCGTTTGCATCGGTGATGAATGTCTCTCCGGTGGTGACCGGTAAGATCTGGCCGAGCTGGCCGGCATTTGATGTGAAGCGGACTTCGCCCTGCGGGTTCAATATCGCAACGGAGGCGATGTTTTTTTCGGCGCCAAGGCGTTCAACGATGGTTTGCAAGCCCACCAGGTCGCGCTTCAACATCGCGTTCTCGAGTGAGATCTGCAGGAAACGGTTGATTTGGCGTGCGGTGTTGGCGCGTTCGTCGATCAGGTTGCCCCGGTAAACGGCGACAAACAGCACTAGGAAGACCAGCGATGCCAAAAACAAACCCGTAGCCGTCGCGGCAACGATCTTGCGATGTAGTTTCTCTCCGATCCAACGCGGAAGGTTCATACATTCTCCAAGTCACACCCTTAGCGTCTCAAGGACGAGTGATGTGCATTGTCTTCACATGTCAATCAGCCGCGTTAGCAGTGTTTCCTCGGGAAGCGTTGCGGGATCGAGTACCACTTTGCGGGGGCTAGGCGGGACGTCGTTGGCAAACACGACCAGCGGCACGACAGCGAGTGGACCGGCACTTGAGGAAAACCGTGACAGCCAGGCAGTACGTTCGTCACTCGACTTGGTTGACAGCAGCGCTTCAGCGTTCATGATCATGCCGCCACCCTCGACGATGTATTCATCAAGTTCCGACAAGGGCGTTGCGAATGCCTCCCAGCCCTTGGGTTTTAAAATCTCAGCGCGAAAGTCGCGTAGCATAAGACCGCACTTGTCCGCGACGACTTGGATCAATACCGGCCGATAATCCGACATCGCCACGATGTATCCGCCGCTGCGGGCATTGGCATCGATGGCGGCGAGGACTGGTGAAAACCAGCTATCATTGGCTTGTGTCATCGTCTGGGTCCTGCAACACCTGATAAAGTGTTTGAGCGTGATTGAACTTTTTACAGATACGACAGAGCTGCTTTTCTTGCGCTTGGATTAGAGGTGTCCGGAAAGGCGCACCGCAGGCTCCGCACCGTCTTGTCTTAAGTTGAAGGTGCGGCGGTGAGGATGCCATTGGGTGGACGGCGACAGCATCGGATTCACATATATCGACGCAAAGGCCACAACCGACGCAGCGCTCAGGCTGGGCGGCATAGCTTTGCTGTAGGTCGACCAGAGCGCCATGCGGGCAGATGCGTACGCAGGCGTCGCAAGCGAGGCAGGAGTCGGCACTGATCGCCGGTACGAATGCGTACAACGGGTTGACGCCGGTATCGGGCAAAAAGACCCGCGCCGGTTCGCCGGCTGGCCGGTGGGCCACTGGTGTCACGACAGCGCGAAATAGTTGGCGGCGGCTCAATACCGAGTTGGGTGCGCCCGGATTGGCCGCGCGCGCGTGTTCGAAGGCCTTGCGCCACTCCGGCGGATCGAGGCGGCTTAATTGGATTGGTTTGGCTTGGCGGCTGGACAGCAATGTATTGAGCTTCTTGCAAGCTTCCTCGATGGCGACGGCGCCACAGCGTTTGCATGTATCACATGGCATTTTCGCGAGAATGATCTGGCGTACGCCTCTCCGCCAAGCGTCGGCGAGCGCACGTAGTCCGATGCGATGAGCGCATCCTGGTCCCGTGCCGGTAACCTCGCAACCAACAAACAGGGCCAAACCGGCTTCTGTTTCGGATAAGCCGGGTTCACCGATGACCGTTATTGCAGCCTGCGGGCAAGAAGGCTCGCAGAGGCCGCATCCGTCACAATTTTCTTCGAGAATGCCGAGCCCATCTTGTGAAACAAACAATGCGCGTTGGGGGCAGGCGTTGGCGCATGCTTCGCAGGTAGCCGAGGCGAATAATCCGTGCACGCATCGGCTTGCGTCGATCTCCGGTAGGGCGACCGGGTTCACTACCAGCTCGGTCCGGTGCCCGGGATGAATTTCAGAGCTTTCTTCAATTGGCAAAGGTCAGTAGCCTCGGGCTTATCAATCTCAGGGGGATGCCAGCGAGGTTCGTCAAGCGCTGTCTCCAATAAGTTGCGGGTTGCCTCAGCGTGTGCCGCGGTAGCTGCGACCAGGGCCTTGAACCAAGGTTTGCGCGCGCGCTGTTCGATTCTGGCGGCGAAATCACCGATCCAGAGTAGCAGATGCCGGTCGAGGAAACGGGCCGCATCGCGCAACGCGATCTCTGTTTGAAATTCGGCGAGATGGGAAAGAAATAGTAGCTGCAAGACGAGATGATCATCGGAACGGCGGCGCCAGTTTTCCGCCTGCATCCCATAGAGCGTTTGCCAGCTGCGGACGTCGAACATGGAGTCCTGGCAGACGAGGTTTTCGTCGTCGCGCCAATAGGATTCGACGGGTGCGGCTTCATATGTGCTGACCAGGTAGATATCTGCGTAGTCAGCCGCCAACGAGTCCAGCGCCCGTTGATCAATGGGGTCGGGAAGTAAGGCCAGTGCGCCATCAAGTGCGTCGTATATGGACTGGTCTAGGCGGACGCCGAACCAGTCACTGGCCGGAGTCGTGCGCAGTGCCGTCAAGGCTTCAGCGGTCGGTTCGCGGTCATGCAGCGCGGCGAGAAGACCGAAGTCTTCGCTAACGGCATCAGCTAGAAGCACCAATCCCTTGGTTGGCGCGAGGTTCTGTTCATCGAGGCTCATTTCACCGTGCCCTTGGAATGTGGAACGAATGCGATCGAGGGCTTGGTCAGTTCGGGATCGGCCATGTTCTTGACCTGGCGAACGACAGCCTCATTCGCTCCGACGGCCTTGCTCTTTTCGCCAAGCACATCGACCGCCTCGCCTGCCCAAATTTTCTCGATGGGCCCGATGTCGAGAACCCGCATCATGCAGGCCATGACGCAATAGGGCTTGCGGCCAGCGTCGATTTCGTCGACGCACATGTTACATTTCTTGACGAGCCCGTCTGATGGGTCGAATTGCGGCGCACCGAAGGGGCAGGTTGCTTCGCAGCGGCGACAGCCGATGCAGAGCGTTGAATCGATGTCGACGATGCCGTCCTTTTTGCGCTTGAAGATCGCGCCGGTGGGACATGCGGGAAGGCAAGCAGGTTCTGCGCAGTGGTTGCAGGACATGTTGACCTTATAGGCGAACACCTCCGGGTAGGTGCCGCCCTCGATATACTGCACGCGGCGAAATCGTGGTCCTGGTCCAAGGCCGTTCTTGTCCTTGCATGCGATTTCGCAGGCGCGACAGCCGATGCAGTCAACGTTATGATGAACGAAGCCGTATTGTTCATCGGGCACGACTGGGATGTAGACCTCGCGCTTCACACGCTTAACGGCGGCCTTGATCTTTGCCTTATCGATCTCGGGTTTAGCCATAGCGGGTGCCCTTTTTCAAAGATCTCTGCGGAAAACATGGGAGCGTGCCGTCGAAAGGCGATCCCAGCCGGGTTTATGAATGCGATCAGACTTGCGGACGTCGGCCAGGATCGTGTTGTAGGCGAAGGCCCCGGCTGGGCTCGGATTGTCGTCTGTTAGGAAGTCAGGATTTCCCGACAGATCGGCGCCGTCCTCATCAATATCCATCCATGAGCCTTCGTGTACGACGAGGACACCCGGCATCAGCCGTTCGGTGACGTAGGCGGGTAGTACGATCTTGCCGCGGTTGTTCCAGACTTCGCAGGTGTCGCCGGTTTTAATGCCGAGTTTCCTGGCATCAGAGGCGTTGATCGTGACCTCTTGCTCGTATGTTTCACACAGCCACGGAATGTTGTTGAAGATCGAATGCGTTCGCCAGCGCGGATGTGGCGTGATCACGTGGAATGGAAAATCCTTGACCTTTTCGGCTCCAAGATATTCCCAAGGTTCGATCCATTTCGGGATTGCCGGTATGGGATAGCCGTATTGGGTGCGTTTCCAGTTCGTGATTGTTGCCAGCTGGCTAGAGAAGATCTCTATCTTTCCGGACGGGGTCTGGAAGGGGACGCCATTTTCGATCTGTTGGCGAAACGCTACGTGTGGCTGGCTGAGCTTGAATTTGTAGATGCCATGGCCCTTGAATTCGTCCCAGCTCATGTCGACGTGCTGATGGTACATGACCTTTGAGTCCCACCATTCGCGCAGGTAAGTCTCGTCGACAGCATCGGCGTCTGCGAAATAGTTGCGGTCGGCCTTTGGATTGTAGCTCTCACCAAAGCCGAGGCGGAAGGCGAGTTCCGTGAAGACCTGGAAGTCACTCTTGGATTCGCCCATCGGTTCGATGACCTTGGGGCGGTGGATGTAGTAGTGGCCTTTGTACCAAGGCAGGGCGACATCATGGCGTTCAAAGTGGGTGGCGATTGGGAGTAGGTAATCGGCCCAAATGCCCGTTGGCGTGATCGTCGAGTCCATGCAGACGAAGAGGCTTTCCTCGTCACCGTCGGCCTCCAGCTTCTTGATGGCCTCGATTTCCTTGTTGATGTTGGTGAGCTGGTTCAACCAGTCGGAGCCTTGCCAGAAGATTCCGCGGATGTTTGGAATTATGCCGTCGAGATTGTCACTGCGCGGCCAAAGGCCGGCTTCCTCGCGGCTGACGTTTGGATAGTTCAGGACGATGTGGGCCCAGCGATCGGATTTGATCGAGGCATACCACACATTGGCGAACTGGTCGTAGGGATAAGCGACGGCTTCAGAGTGCCAAGCTTTGCCAACGCCCTCGGCACACCCGCCAAGAATGCCGATGTTGCCGGTCATGGCCTGCAGGGCGGCTGCCATTCGATTGTATTGTTCGCCATATGCGTTGCGGCCTGGTGCCCAAGAAGCTTTGAGCGCGGCCGGTTTGGTCTCGGCATACATCTGCGCCAGTTTCTTGATATCATCCGCAGAGACACCGCAGATTTCGGACGCCCATTCGGGGGTCTTTGGCTGACCATCGTTGGTGCCGAGGATGTAGTCGCGGAAGTTCTCTCGTCCCTGCGCCCAGTCCGGCATCGTGTTCTGGTCCATGCCCTGCACAAAGCGATTGATGAAGTCCTGATCGTGTAGGTCGTTGGCAAATATGTAGTGCGCCATGCCAGCCATCATCGCTGCATCGGTGTTGGGTCTGATCGGGATCCACCAAGCATCATAGGCGGCTGCGGAATCAGTGTATTGCGGATCGACCAACACGAACTTGCAGCCGCGCTGCTTGGCGAGGCGCATGTAGTAGAATGTATTGCCGCCGTGGAACGTATAGGCAGGATTCCAGCCCCACATGATCATCAGTTTGGAGTGGGCGAAGGCATCGTCTTCGTTGCCATCCTCGATCGTTCCGAAAGTCATGCGTGAGGAAAAAGTGGTGCCTTGATAGGAGGGTACGGACCAACTGGAGGTGCGGCAGCCGAACATGCCCATGAACCGTCCCAGCAGCCCTTCGATCTGGTCGGATTTGTGCAGTACACCGTAGGACGCGCCTGCGTAGGATTGGTCAAGAAGCGCCGTGGGGCCGTACTTGTCCCTGAGATAGACCATGCGGCGGGTAATGTCCGAAAGGGCCTCGTCCCACGTTACCCGTTTGAACTTCGATTCACCGCGCTTGCCGACACGCTTCATGGGATAGAGCAGCCGCTCGGCCGAATAGAGCCGTGAACGATAGGACCGCCCGCGAAGACATGCGCGAACCTGTGGTTCTTCTTCGGTGTCCTTTCCGAAATGGCCATCGCGCTGATAGGTACCGTCGTCGGCCGAAAGTCTGACGATCACATCGCCCTTCTTGTGGGCGATCAACGCATGGCGTGAGCCGCAGTTGTGCGCGCAGCTGGTTACCACGGTTTCAAGTTCGTCGTCGGTTGGATAGGGCTCATAGGCGAAGGCCCGTGCCTGGTCGGTTTTACCGGAGGTGACAAGACCGGTGGCGGCGGTTACGGCGGCGCCCTTCAGGAATGAGCGCCTGTCCGTATTGAGCGCGCGCTTGAGGTGCTCGCGAAGCACGAAGTCTTTCAACATCTCGCTCTCCCTGCGGTTCATTTGGTGCTCAATCGGTATTTCTCTTCGGATTGGGTTGGCCGGTTTTTCGCCCAATCTGGTACTTCTTCATCCATGTCTGGGAAGGGATTGCGTGGATATGGATAGCTGTTGCGATACCACGCACGTCCGCCGTGGCAGCCGAAACAGACGTCGGATGAGGATTTGGCTGCCTGCTCAATGGACTGCGCATTCAAGTAGGTCACGGCGTGTCGATTCGTGCGGAAAGTTTCGGCATGGCAGGTCAAGCAGCCGTTAGGGCTTTCTTCGTCTTCGACATCGGCTCGGTACTCGTGCCAGGGGACGGTGCCCATGAGCTCATAGTCGTACTGGCCGTGGCAGCGAAGGCAGCTGTTTGACGGATTGACCATCTTTCGCAGGGTGAATGCACCCTCTTGTCCGCCACCGTATGTTGGATCTCCGGGGCTCTCTTCGCGCGGGTCATTGCCCTGGTGGCAAAAGTTGCACTTCAGGTTCATGACCTTCTTGGCAAACGGGCTATTGATATGGCGGTAGTGGAAGGTCTGCTGATCGCCTTGGTAGGGATCCAGCGTCTGGTACCAAGCCAGCGCATCCTTCGCATTTATGCCGGCGGGAGCAGTCTTCAGCGGTTTGCGGTCCAGGATCTTCTTGTGACAAACCAGGCATTCGCCATCGCTTGCTTTGTCGATAGCCGGCTTGAAGTGGATCGGATGCCAACGAGCGCGTTCGTAATCGAGTGCGGGCAGGCTTTGCTCAAGCGCGTCAACGCGGTTTGCGATTTCGGTTAGCTCGGCTTCGGTTGCCTTGGGCGGATCGCGATAAACGATGGCCTGCTCTTGCGTTTTTTCATCGCCGCCTTGTGCTTGGGATTCGTCGTTAGCCACTGCGGTGGTGGCCGCCGTCGCCGCGGCGGCCGTAGCCAAGCCGAGCGCTTCAACCGATATCGGTTCGTCGGCTTGCCGGGCTAGCCAGGCGATTAAATTGTTACGGTCGGATCGTTTCTTGATGCCAGCAAAGAGCATCTTTGTTTTATTTACGGTTTTCTTTGGTGAAAGCAGGAATTCATCAAGCTTTTCAACCGTCCAGCTTCCAGCCTTCAGCTCGGCCATCGCCGGGGAATATTTAAATCCTTCGCGGGCTGCGATCGGTTGGTTGACGGTATTCCAAAGATTTGGACCGACTTTGTTTTTCGCGCCTTTTTCGGCGGAGTGGCATGCCTTGCACTTTTTGAAGGTTTTTTTGCCTGCCGCGATATTGATCGTGGCAGCGGCTGCTGCCGGTTCCTCGTGAGTAGGTGAGGGCGTCGTGGCGTTCTTTTCCAGTATTGCTGTCTGGGTTTCTTTGGCGACCTCTTCTTGTGATAGCCTTGTTTTCGTTGGTGATTCTTCGATTTTAAGTTGGGCGCTATCGCTGGGAGCTGAGCCACTTTGGAGTAGGTCAGTAAGTGACGAAATTCCATACATCACGCCCACGGCGATTGCGCACGCAAAAATAAACAC
>DAOUZE010000428.1 GCA_030665765.1 Filomicrobium sp. | reverse complement strand
CAAGCCGTTCCACATGGAGGAGCTTTTGGCACGGGCGCGAGCCCAGCTGCGTCGGGCGGCGGGCCATGCCAAGAGCGAGATCGAGTGTGGAAACGTGCGCTTGGATACCAACTCGGCCCGCGTGACGTGCGACGGCGAACCGATCAAGCTCACTTCTCACGAGTTCCGCCTGCTGGCCTACCTCATGCATCATCGCGGCCGCGTAGTTTCGCGCACGGAACTTGTCGAGCATCTGTATGATCAGGACTTCGACCGGGATTCGAACACCATCGAAGTGTTTATTGGTCGACTGCGCAAGAAGATCCCAGCAGAGATCATAGAAACGGTCCGCGGGCTTGGATATCGCATCTACTCGGACGACGATGAGATTTGATTCAATCGCCTTCCGCCTGATCGCTGCGTCGATGGCGTGGACCCTGCTTATCCTCCCGTTGGCAGGATTCTTAATTTATTCGCTCTACCGAGAAGACGTTCAGGCTACCTTCGATGCACGGCTTGAAAAGCTTGCCACGGCGATCACCATCGACAGTATGCTGGCCGACGCCAGGCGGCCCGAGATCCCGACCAATCGCTATGAACCGCTGTTCGAAGTGACACATTCGGGCTGGTATTGGCAGATCATGCCAATCGATAAGCAGGGCGGCTTGACGTTGCGTTCAGCCTCATTGGCGACTGCAACTTTGCCCTCCCCCCTACAACTCGGTTACCCGCCGGATCCTGATAGCAACATGCGCTGGCGAAACGACGTCGGCCCCGATGGTAAATCTGTCCGGATAGTTGAGGTGGTCGACAGCCTCGGCCACCAGGAGGGTAAGCCACGCTACTCGATTGTCGTTGCGGGACCTTCCGAATGGCTTGAGTACTCGGTCTTGACCTTCCGGACGCGGCTGTCGCTGGCGCTTGCGGTCGCCGGCGCCGCGCTTCTGGCTCTCATGCTATTTCAAATCCGCTTTGGTCTGGCGCCTCTGCAGCGGGTTGAAAGAGCGCTTTCTGAAATCCGTTCAGGCAAGGCTACCCGCCTCGACGGTGCGGTTCCAGCTGAGATCGAGCCGCTGCGCGACGAAATCAATGCACTCATCCAATCCAACGAAGACATCGTCGATCGTGCCCGCACGCAGGTGGGCAACTTGGCCCACGGGCTTAAGACTCCCTTGGCGGTGATTACGAATGAAGCGCGCGAGCACAAAGGACAACTTGGTCAAAAGGTCGTCCAGCAGGCGCAGATTATGAGCGATCAGGTCCAGCACTATCTTGAGCGTGCAAGTATGGTGGCTCGTGTCGCCGTTATCGGCCGAGTAACGCCGATGCGTGAAGTAGTTGACCCGCTGGTACGCGCCCTCGGCAAAATCAATCAGGACAAGGGCTTGGAAATCACGGTGTATTGTCCGGATGATGCGCTCTTCCAGGGCGAAAAGCACGATCTTGAGGAAATGCTCGGAAATCTCCTGGATAATGCCTGCAAGTGGGCTTCTACCCGCGTTAGCCTCGAAGCCAAGCTGGTCAAGTCCGAACGGCACACCGGACGCCGCCGGCTGAACATCGTTATCGAGGACGATGGTCCCGGTCTGAGCGACGAACAGCGCGCCCGTATCGGAAAACGCGGTCTGCGGCTTGACGAAACCAAGCCCGGCTCGGGTCTTGGGCTTTCCATAGTGATCGATCTGGCACAGTCCTACCGTGGAATGCTCGCGCTGGATGCCGCCAAGTTGGGTGGGCTTCGCGCCCAGCTTGTTCTCCCCGCCGCCTGAGCCCAACAAGCAGTATATCGCCACCAACAGTCAGGATGCGTCGAACTTTCGCCCGAATCTCTGCCATTTGCTGCGGTTTGCGAGTTTGGATCGACTCACGATAACACCGGTAACGAGTAGGCCGGCGAAAGCCGGGGTATGAGCAATCCTAACTGAAGGGATGTTGCGATGCGCAACGCTTTAACAGCTCTGGCAATGGCCGCCTCGTTGGCGTTGGCGGGATGTGGGCCCGGGGGGCTTTCAAAAGCAGATGGCGGCACTGCTGTCGGCGCCGTCGCTGGCGGCATTATCGGAAACCAGGTCGGCAACGGTACTGGCAGGGTTTTAGCCACGGTCGCAGGCGCCTTTGTCGGCGGTGTCGTTGGACATACCATCGGCACATCATTGGACGATCAAGACCGCCGACTGGCTCAGCAAGCCGAACTTGCCGCGCTGGAAGATGGCCGCTCTGGCATCGCCCGTCCCTGGCGCAATCCCGACAGTGGTCGTTACGGCGAAGTGGTCCCACAAACTCCTTACAAGCGAGGCGCAAACCACTGCCGAGACTATACCCATACTGTCTTTATCAGTGGCCGACCGGAAACCATGAGCGGGACAGCATGCCGCAACATGGACGGCACCTGGTCGAATATCGGCTAATCACTTGCATCAAGAGGGTCCGGCGGCCACTTATCATCTGTGATTGCGGCAAAGCGGCCAAGCAGCGCAGCCCTATGGGCTGTGCTTGATATTTCGCGAACGGCTTTCATAGTGCGGTTCGGGATAAATGAAAGCCAATAGCGAGTGTGATGATCCTCTGGATAGCCTTCGCAGTAGTTGTTGCTGCCGTCATCGGCATACTGGTGCGGCCGATGTTGTCAGATAGGGACGATACCGCGTCCACGGAGGAAGCTGATCTTGCTGTCTATCGCGATCAACTAGCCGAAGTAGAGGCCGAGCTAGATCGCGGCCAGCTCGAAGAGGCCGAAGCTGAAAGCGCCCGTAGAGAGTTGGCACGCCGCTTGATCCGGCGCTCTGATGATGCCCAAGGATCACGGGGGATTGCCGCCAAAGGCACCGGTACCAGAACATCGGTCGCTATCGCGTATGCTACGGCACTGAGTATCCCTCTGATCAGCGTAGCCATCTACTTGAGCCTCGGTTCTCCCTCGATGCCCGGCATGCCCCAATCTGCCCGCCTGCAGTCAACTTCGGGCGGCAGCAGCATTAATGAACTTGTCGCCAAAGTTGAAAGTCAATTGCGCAAGACGCCGGAAGACG
>DAOUZE010000460.1 GCA_030665765.1 Filomicrobium sp. | reverse complement strand
AAAAGACTTACCGTCCCGCCGCCAATCACGGCCTGAAGCTCCTCGGCATCAATGCGCCAAGGCGAGTTGGTCAAGCTGATCTGGCCGGAGTCAACGGGACCTGCCGCCGCGATCGACGCAGCCTGACAGCGGAACCCCGCTCCGCCATCGGCAACAGCCGCAAGGTAGCTACGAACGGCATCTTCGAAGGAGCGATGCTTGGCCGCCTGATAGCTGCGAACGTCACGTAGCTGCCCTGGACGGTCGCTAAGACCGAACCGGGCATTGCTGCCGCCAACGTCACCGACAAGGAGTGGCCCGCTCACTCGATAATCTCCGCTCCTGCCGACCGTAGTTCGGTGAGGAACGTTTCCTGCCAGTTCTTCACATCGTGTTCCCGTACTCGCGTGATGAGAGCTTCATATCGCTCCCGCCGTTCTTTGAGGCGCATCGTCAACGCCTTCTGCAGGGCCAGTGCCACTTCGTCATTATCGTAAGGATTGACCAGGATCGCTTCGGCTAGTTCCTCGGCCGCTCCGGCAAACCGTGACAACACGAGAACGCCGGGATTGTCGGCATCTTGAGCCGCAACGTATTCCTTCGCCACCAGGTTCATACCATCGCGCAGTGGTGTCACCAGCCCCACCTGACTCCCCCGAAACAGGGCAGCGAGGGTTTCACGCTGCATTGCCCGGTGAATGTAGCGTACCGGTGTCCAGTCGAAGTCACCGAATTCGCCGTTGATCGCCCCCGACAGCCCTTCAAGCTCCTCTCGGATGTCCGAATAAGCCGCCACGTCCTCCCGCGTCGGTGGCGCGATCTGCATCATCGTGACCGCCTTCCGGTTCTCGGGATAGAGCTCCAGCAGGCGGCGAAACGCTTTCAGTCTGTCAGGCAGGCCCTTGGTATAGTCGAGCCTGTCCACCCCCACGATATGCGAGCTGGCCATGCTCCGCCGGTGCAGTCGCATGATCTGTTCTTCAGCGGTTTCGGTGTGCGCCATGTTGTAGAACGCTTCGACGTCGATCCCGATTGGGAACGCCTTGACCGTCGTCGTTCTGCCGAAAGCGCGAACCCGACCCTCGCTGATCTCTTCGCCGCCAACATGCTCGATGATATAGCGTCGGAAGTTGTTGGTATCGACGCTGGTTTGGAACCCGATGACGTCATAGGAGAACAGTGTCCTTGCAAGCCATTCCTGCTCCGGCACCGCCAGGAAAATATCCGGTGGCGGAAATGGAATGTGCAAAAAGAAGCCGATTCGCTGTTTAACACCGAGGGCCCGCAGTTCTGCTGCCAGTGGGATCAGATGATAGTCGTGCACCCAAATCAGGTCGTCTGGCTCCAACAATGCCGCCAGCGATTGGGCGAAGTGCTGGTTGACACGGCGATAGCCATCGATCGACTTCGGGTCGATCCTTCCAAGATCGAGCCGGTAGTGAAAGCACGGCCAAAGCACATTGTTTGAGAAGCCCAAGTAGTACTCGTCGTAGTCACGCTGCGTCAGCGGCAGCGTTGCCAATCGCACAGGGCCGTGTTGCGTCAGGTTCAGCCCCGGCTGCAAACCATCGCTCACCACCTTACCGTCCCAGCCAAACCATACTCCGCGGCGCTCGTGGAGTGCGTCAGCCAACGCCACGGCAAGCCCGCCGGACTGCACCGCTTTATCAAGATCCGCAACTCGGTTGGACGCTACGATCAGCCGGCTCATGTGGCGGCCTCCCAGGTGTCGGAGAGGCGCACGGCCCCGTTGATAATGCCAACCATGGAGTAGGTCTGCGGGAAGTTCCCCCAAAGCGCTCCATCCTCGAACGCAGTGTCTTCAGACATCAGGCCAAGTGGATTGCGCACTGACAAAAGCTCCTGGAAAATCTCGCGTGCCCGTTCGCGCTGACCGGTCTTGGCCAAGGCGTCAACCCGCCAGAAGGCGCAGACATTGAAAGTCGTTTCCGGCACGCCGAAATCGTCGGCTTCTTCGTAGCGCATCATGAACGGGCCGCGCCCCAGCGTTTTTTCCATCTGCGCAACAGTCGAAATATAGCGCTCATTCATCGGGTCGATGAAGCCGACTTCGCTCATTAGCAGGACGCTGGCATCAAGCGTTGAACCGCCGAAACTCTCGACGAACGCCTGCCGTTCCTCCGACCAGGCCTCTTTCAGTATAACGGCCTTGATCCCTGCGGCGCGCTGCCGCCAGAAGGCGGCCCTGTCGGAGAAGCCGAGATGCGCCGCGATTTTCGCCAGCCGGTCGCAGCCAGCCCAGCACATTAGGCTGGAGGATGTGTGCACCCGCGCCCGCGATCGCAATTCCCAAAGTCCGGCGTCCGGTTGGTCGTGCAACTTGTAAGCCATCTCGCCAACACTCTCAAGCCGCTGAAACTCCGCCTTCCCCACCTCCAGGAAGAGCCGTTGGTCGAAGAAGGCTTGCGAAGCGCCAAGGATGATATTGCCATAGGTGTCGTGTTGATCATGTTCGTGCGCCTGATTGCCAATGCGCACGGGCCCCATTCCCAGGTAACCGGGGAGCTTTTCAGCGACGCCTTCAGTGAGTTGCGCTTCCAGTCCGATGCCGTAGACGGGCTGGATACGCCCGCCTTCCGTCATGGCCACGACATTCGTGATCCAGCGCACGTAAAGTTCCATCGTCCGCACAGCGGCTAACGAATTCAG
>DAOUZE010000237.1 GCA_030665765.1 Filomicrobium sp. | reverse complement strand
AATGTTGCCGCCTCGCGGCAGTTTTATGAGCGACTTGGATTTGTAGCCTCTGGATTTGACAGCAAGGATGACACGTTTTTCGACATGAATGGGACGGTGCTCGGCCTTTATGGGCGTGTCCCGTTGGCCGAGGATGCTGGTGTTTCCGACACGGGCGATGGTTTTCGTGCCGTCAGCCTAGCTATCAATCTTGCGTCGCAAGAGGCGGTCGATCAGGCGCTGGGATTCGCCGAAAGCTGTGGCGGTCGTATTGTGCAGCCGGCGCGAGAGGTCTTTTGGGGCGGCTATTCGGGCTACTTTGCCGATCCCGACGGGCATTTGTGGGAAATCGCCTATAACCCCTTCTTCGAATTGGAAGAAGATGGGCGGATGCAGTTGCCGACGCCAGCGGGGTTGTCAGCAAAGTGAGCATGGATCACGACGCCTACACCGACGATTACATTACTCGGGTGTTGAATGATGCGCGCGTGTTCGCCTTTGTTGGTGCATCCGCCAATTCCAACCGGCCAAGCTTCTTTGCCATGAAGTATTTGCTCGGCAAGGGATACACCGTGCATCCCGTCAATCCGGGGCAGGCAGGTCAGTCGATCCTAGGGCAGATGACTTTTGCTAAGCTGGCGGATGTTCGGGCTCCCGTCGATGTCGTCGATGTTTTCAGGAATTCCGAAGCGGCGCTGGAGATTACGCGGGATGCGATCCGGCTCAAGGACCAGCTTGGGATCAAATTTGTGTGGATGCAACTTGGCGTCCGTAACGATGAGGCGGCCCGTGAGGCTGAAGCGGCCGGCTTGCAGGTCGTCATGAACCGGTGTCCAAAAATTGAGTATGGGCGGATCTCTGGTGAAATAGGCTGGGCGGGGGTCAACGCGCGGACCATTTCGAGCCGGCAGCCAAAACTTGCAGCGTTCGGCGTGCAGGGCCGGGTCCTACCGGGCTTTTCCGACGAGAGCTGACAGCGCGACGACGCGGGGCAGGTGTTGGCATAATTGGGTAAAGCGGATTGATTTCAGCGCAGTCAAGCCTTGCCTTTACAGCGCCGGCTCATTTCCCGTTGTAAGTCACGGGAAACTTCGGCAGCGAGAATGGTTCCACGTGAAACTTGAGCGGGCGTGAGTGATTTCGCAGCACTACCTCGCAGCACTTTCGAAGCAGCATCGGCCTCGCTTCGGCCAAGCTTTAGCTCGGTGCAGCTCAATTCCTTTTTCTTCTTCTTAAATGCGAACAAGCGGACCCCGGAGGCATATGCGTGGGGGCTGATCGGGCGCTGGCGAACCCATGAGCGTGTTGGATCGCTTGTAAAGTAGTTTAGAGTTGCTTTGCGTTTGCCGATACAATCGAGGCTATCATCGATGCAGTTCAATCCGGCGAGCGGAGATGTCACTGAACCCGTGTTCATAGCGCAGCCGGCGGCGAGGGCAGCCAGAACGATGATGAGAACTGTGTGGTGGGCAGACGGCATAAGTTTTTCCGATGCGCCCCCTTTTGGGAGGCTTGTTCTTCTGGGATTGAGCCCATAGAAGGCGCCCATGGCGGGGTCAAGGCAGGTTTATGCCAGTTGCGGCATGCCTGTTGAACAAATGCGTCACGTCGGACGGCCGCTGTGATTGAATCCTCTGTAATTGGAGAAGCCAAAATGGTGCACGCGATCAGAATTCATGCTCAAGGCGGGCCGGAGGAGATGAAATGGGAGCCTGTAGAGCTTGATGATCCAGGTGCCGGCGAGCTGCTCATACGCCATTTGGCGGTAGGATTAAATTACATTGATGTTTATCACCGCACGGGACTGTACCCCGTGCCGGGGCTGCCGGCTGTGATCGGTATGGAAGGTTGCGGGGAAGTTCTAGCCGTCGGCGACGGTGTTACCGGGTTTAAGACGGGTGACCGCGTCGCCTACGCCAATCCGATTGGATCTTACGCCGAGGAACGGCTGATTACGGCTGAGCGCGTCGTCCGCGTACCGGAGGGGATAGCAGCAAACACTGCGGCAGCGATGATGCTACAGGGGATGACGGTGCGGTATCTGTTGAACGTGACCTGCAAGGTTGGACCTGATACCACCATGCTGTTCCACGCAGCGGCGGGAGGCGTGGGCCTGATCGCTTGCCAATGGGCCAAGTATCTCGGTGCGACCATTATCGGAACCGTTGGTTCTGAGGAAAAGGCCAGTCTGGCCAAGGCGCATGGCTGTACGCACACAATCAACTACCGTTCGGAGGACTTTGTCGCGAGGGTGCGGGAGCTGACCGACGGCAAGGGTGTCGATGTGGTCTACGATTCTATTGGCAAGGATACGTTCCCTGGTTCGCTTGATTGTCTGAGGCCGTTGGGGCTTTGGGTCTCTTTCGGCAATGCGTCCGGTGCTATTAAAGGCTTCGATATCGGACTGCTGTCAAAAAAGGGCTCGCTTTTTGCGACCCGTCCAACGCTTTTCACCTACACCGCGAAGCGCGAAGACTTGGTGGATAGCGCCAATGACCTGTTTGACTTGGTCAACCGCGGTATCGTCAAGATTTCGGTCAATCAAACGTATCCATTGCGGGATGCGGCGCAGGCACACAGAGACCTTGAAGGGCGCAAGACCACTGGATCGACGGTAATGATCCCGTAGAAATATGGTTTGCGGGGATAGCGACCGTGAGGGGCGGGCGGTATGACTGATTTGACAATCGAATCCGATAGGGCGGCGCAGCCCAGCGCGGTCAACGTTCATCGCGGGCTGCTGTTTGTGCTTGCCATCGTGACGGTCTATGCCTGTTTGCATGCCGGGTTCCGGCTTCTCGCCTCGGATGTGCTTGGTGAAGACGACGTCTACGACATCGTTTTTACGCAGGAATTGCGGATCGGTTATGACGCATTTCCGCGTCAGCCACCACTTTTCAACTGGGTGCTGTGGGCGGTCCAGCAGGTGCTGGGGCCGAGCTTGGAGAGCTTTTTGCTCATCAAGTATACGGCTCTGGTTGCCTCTGTCGGCTTCCTGTATTTGGCGGCGCGACGGGCTTTGGACAATACGTTGTTTGCGTTGCTGACCGTTGAATCGATGGCGCTGATCTATTCGATCAGCTGGCGCTTTCATGAGGGTTTTACGCACGAAGTCGGGGCCATGGTTGCGGTCTTGGCGACCACCTGGTTGGTATTGCGCGTGTTGCAAGAGGGACGGCCGGTCGATTTTATCGGGTTGGCAGTAACTATGGGGCTCGGGTTCCTGACCGAGCCGGCTTATATTGTATTTTTGCTGACGTTCTTTGTGGCGGCGGCGTTACAGCCGGGCATGCGACGCGCTTTGATGCAGCCACAGTTGCTGTTGGCGCTGGCTCTGGCGATTGCAGTCGCTTCGCCCTATTGGCTGTGGCTGTTGGATGAGCCCCGTCGCATGCGTTGGTTGACAGGGATCTGGCATAACGGCTGGTCGTTTAATTTAAGCGGGATATGGGATGCCGTGCGCGGGCCGGTTGCCTACCTCTCACCATTGCTGTTCATTTTGCCGGTGGTGTTCCCCGGCTGGCTGAAAACTGCTTGGGCGGATCTCAAGCGCTCCCCCCTTGTATGCGAGAAACCAGATTACGAACTGCTTGTTCTACACGCAGGTGGGTTGGCGTTCGCTGCTTCGATCTTGGGCGCGCTGATATTTGAAATACGCGGCTTGGCCGTTCATGTGCTGATGCCGCTCTATCTGTCGAGTGTCATCTGGATGTTTGGCGTAGCCAAGCGGTCGATGACCGATCCTGGACCGGTGAAGTGGTTTGGGCGGCTTGCGATTGCGATTGCGTTGATCGCATTCGTGGCGCGGATGGCGAATCTCTACATCATGGATCCGGTTTGCCAGACCTGTCGGTGGGGTATTCCTTATTCTACACTGGCTCAGGAAATGCGCGCCCGCGGATTTGACGATAACGGCACGATTATTAGCTTGGAGCATGAGCTGACGGGAAATCTGAGGCAGCTTTTCCCGAATGCAACAGTCATTGCGCGGGCGTATCCCAACTTCACACCGGATGGTGCGGACTGGACACGAGGGCGTGTTGCTTACGTGTGGGACCCTCAGATGTCGATCAAGAAGGCGCAGAGTTATTTGCGGTTCTTGTTGCCCAAGGGAATTGAAGCGAAGGATGCCGAACTCGTGCGTGTGCCTTGGCAACACCTTTGGCGGGAGACGGGGTACCGAACGAGTACGTGGTATCTGCTGATTGTCGAAAAGGGCCGCAAGAAGCGGATCGTGAATACCGGCCGGTCGAACAGGCTCGGGCTATAGTATGCCCGACCGGAACAGACGGCTTGGCCGGCGATCGGTGGACGAGAAGAAGGTTGCTTAGTCGAGTTCGGAGAACCGAGCTGGATCTGGCTTTAGTCCAGTGATCCGTTCGAGAGCGATTGCTGTCAGAACTTTTCCGGCCAGCGTTGAATTGTCCAGGTCTTCGGATTCAGTGACGATGCTGCCAACCGATTGCGTAGCCGGCACGTTGTTGAGGCCGCCCGCACCTAGATAGCTGGCGTCGAGCATCGGCGATTGAGCGCATGCCGCAAGCGATATTGAGAGCGTCACAACGGATGTAATGCGAAAAAGCACGTTATCCCCCTGAGTTCTCGGCAAATGCCGGTCCGTCACACATGAAGAACACTTCATGCCCCTGCCAGCAAACTAAAGCCTCGCAGCAGCCTTACAAGTGGATAAAGCGTTGGAGATGAACTCTCCCTGAATAACGGGGGCGGTTTGTTGAAAACCGGTACGTGACCACGATCAGCAATTGCTTCGTCGGCTTCGATGTGTGTGCCTGGCTCGATGTTAAGTTGCTTGTGGCTAGCAGTCGCCGAAGAAGGAGCTCAAGCAGCGCCAAGTTTTCTTGGCTGCGTTGCCGATAGCATTGCCGGTCTTCTGCATCGTCTCACCGGTTTTCTTGGCGACGTCAGCAACTCCTTCGCCGGCTTTTTTTAGACCTTCCTGTGAGGCCTTGGCGGTCTGCTTGGCGAGTTCCTCAACGGTTTCTGGTGTCTCACTGTCGGCATGCTCGTCCTGGTGAGGTTCAAGCTGCTGGGTTTCAGGCTCATCGTTTGGAGGTGGATTGTCTAATTCTTCCGGCGTCATTACCTGTGTCGGCGTAGGCGCCTTGGGTAGTGGTGATTCCGGAGATGGCGTGATGGTCACCAGCTTGCCGGCGCATTCTTCGGGACCACCGCGGCTGACCGTGCAAGTGGCGTGACCGTGGCGTTTGGCGAGTTCGGTCATACAGAGCAGATTGATTGGCGTGTCGGCATTTACACTATGCCCACCAACCTGGCAGTTATAGATGGCGAACGGATTGTCGCAGCGGACACATGCTTGCTTAGCCCGGGCCATATTGAAGGTCACGGTCAGCAACACAGCGACGATCATCGAGAGACTTGTTCGCATCGCATGCAGCCTTATGTGTTCGGTCTGTCCAGCTCGGTAGTTTGGTCATATCGCGCAGAAGTCGGCAGTGTAACAATTTCCGGCGCGTCCGTCAGGACTTCGGAATCTGGGACGTAATGAAGTGCGAGCGAGCGGGTGCAGTTCGGGTTCTCCCCATAGCATCGCCGAGTGCTTGCATTCGTCTATGCCGGTCACTAGAACTGGGCGAATTACGGAGACGTGGCCGAGTGGCTGAAGGCAACGGTTTGCTAAATCGTCATACGCTGTCAAGGCGTATCGAGGGTTCGAATCCCTCCGTCTCCGCCATTCCCGTGTTTCAGGCTGCTTCTCTTTGATGCATAAGTATCTGTTCGGTGTTGTCACGGTAACGCGCCTGCTGAGTTGATGCCGTATGCTATCAACGTCCGGTGAGCTGTTCTTCCTATCGTCGCCATCGCTTCCCGGCCGCTGTGATCCAGCGCGCGGTCTGGCTGTACTTTCGCTTTCGTCTGAG
>DAOUZE010000304.1 GCA_030665765.1 Filomicrobium sp. | reverse complement strand
CTGCGATATCAAACGGTTGCTGACAGATGAATCGTACAACACTATGATTTCGTCGGCCTATATCGCCGACCGTATGGCGGAATTCCGCGGCTCTTATGTGCTTGGACTTGCCGGCTACAATGCGGGGCCCGGACGGGCGCGGCAGTGGATCCGTCGATACGGAGATCCGAGGGATAACCGTATCGACGTGGTTGATTGGATCGAGCGCATTCCGTTTTGGGAAACGCGGAAGTATGTTGCGAAGGTGCTGTCCAATATTCAGATGTACCGCGCTCGACTTGGCGAGAAAACGCCCTTGCGGCTGGAGCAGGATATGTTACGGGCCAAGTCGAGCCGACGCGCGAGCCAGCGCTAGGTTCGGTGATCGAAGTAGGTGAATAAGAGTTCGGGTTCACAAGATTTGTTATTATTGGGACGCCGCCACCCTCGCGGGTGCCATTACGGCAAACGACGGTCAACAAGGGCGAGATGAATGAGGTCTAATGGCAACTTCAAGGAGCTGAGCCTTCGGGTTCGCGATGGACTGCGGCTTTATGCACGCCACTATCCCGCGCCCGGATCAAGCCGGACACCCGTTTTGTGTCTTGCCGGACTGACACGCAACAGCCGAGACTTCCATGATCTGGCGAGTTATCTTTCGCAGGGCGCGCGGGCGCGGCCGGTTTATACGCTCGATTATCGTGGCCGCGGAAAGTCGGACTGGGACCGCAATTGGAAAAATTACGCGGTTCCGGTGGAGGCGCTCGACGTCATAGAGTTCCTGGCCTTCGCTGATCTGAAGGAAGTTGCAGTTATTGGCACTTCGCGCGGCGGGCTTGTGGCGATGCTCATGGCGGCTGCGCAGCCATCCAGCATCAGTCTCCTGGTGCTCAACGACATCGGTTCGGTTATCGAACGCGATGGGCTGATGCGCATCGCGAGTTACGTCGGGCGCGTGCCATTACCTCGGGATTGGGCGGAAGCGACCAATATTGTGCGTGATGTTAATAAGCGCAGCTTTCCGGAAATCGAGGAGCGCGTGTGGGAAGAAATCGCTCGGCAATGGTATAATGAAAAACGTGGCAAGCCGGCGCCTGGCTATGATCCTATGCTGAGGAATGCGCTTTCGGTTCTGGATGGGCCGGTGCCGGAACTGTGGCCGCAGTTCGAAGCACTGACACGGATTCCCTTGCTCGTGGTGCGCGGTGAGAACTCGGATATCCTGTCAGCGCGGACGATCGAACGCATGGCCGAACGGCATTCGGCGTTGGAGCAGTTCACGGTTCCAAAACAAGGGCATGCGCCTTTGTTGAAGGACCGGGCGACACAAGATGCAATCGCCATGTTCATTCAACGCGTTGATGACGTTGAAGAAGCCCTTGCGGCGGAGTGATTTTCTTTGGCGAAGAGACGGCACGCCCCGTTTCTTTTCGTCGATTTTGCGAAGTCTAGTTCAAGCGTTTGGAAAATTCGGTCTGGCCGCCTGAAGCCAGAATACGCGCCTGTTGCACCCAGCCTTCGCGTTCGATGCGCCCTTTGAAGTCGAGTGCGCTACTGACATGTTGGATTTCTTCCGACGACCAGTTGGCGATCTGTTCGTAGCTGTAGACGCCCATGGCGTTCAGTTTTTTCTCGATAAGGACGCCGATCCCGCGGATCTTCTTGAGGTCGTCATTTACGTAGAGTTTTGCAGTTTCGTCCCCCGAAAGCAATTGTGACCGGACGGATCGCATTCCGGTGACTCCCGAGGCCGGCGGTGCGCCTAAAGTCCCCAAACTGGCGGTGTTTTGCCGGATCGCATCAGCCAATCGAGCCGGACGAGGGACTTGCTCGCCAGGCGCTTGGCGTTGTGGAAATTCGCTATTTGGTTCCGTCAGTGCGTGTTTAATTACCGGTGAGGTTGTCGGAGGCGCAACCTCAACTGGGGCCGGCGGGGATGGTGGCTCACCTCGCAAGGCGGCGATAGCGATGCCACCGGCTGCAGCGATCGAACCCGGACGCTGGATCACGTTTGGCCTGCTCGCCTGGCGCATAATAAACGCGGTCTGTTTTCCGTCGGCGAGAATCTTGGCTTGCTCGATCCAGTTCTGTTCTGAAGCGCGACCAGGCTGTGCGAGCAGGCTATCGATGTTGTGCACGTCGGCGCTCCGCCAGGCGGCGAGCTGTGCAAATGTGCTTATGCCTTCGCCATGGAGGATTTTTTCGGCATTTGGATCAACACCTCTGATTAGTTTTAGGTCGTCGGGTTGCGTCGATGCTTCTGCGACGGCGCCTGCCGCACTTGACGCTGCGGTAGCAGCAGTGGTTGCTGTCACCGCGGCCGACCTCGAACTGGCGATGGACGCGGCTAGCGGTTGGGGTGCAAGGAGGCCGCTTGGGGCGGTCACCGGGGTTGGCGCCATACTCATGCGTCGGTTGAATGCCGTCTGTTTTCCGTCGGCGAGAATCTTGGCTTGTTCAATCCAGTTTTGTCTCGAAACGCGACCCCGCTGCCGCAACAGAGTATCGAAGCGTTCGACATCACCGGTGGTCCAGTGGGCGATCTGGTCATAGCTCGCGATGCCGTTTTCGGACAGCAGCTCGGCGGTGTTTTCATCAATACCTTCTATACGGCTGAGGTCTGCGGGTCCTGGATCGATTGCTGCGGGAGCCGCTATCGTTGCGGCGATCGCGGCCGCTGTGGCAACGCCGACCAATGCCCAAGGACTTGTTGGAGCTCCATCGGAAAGCCGCCGAAGGTGGCCGGTTTGTTTTCCGTCTGCAAGGATCCTTGCTTGTTCAATCCAGGTGCCGCTGTGCGCACTGCTGACGCCAACGGCAGTTCGCACGCGGGAGATGTCATTTGGGGTCCAATCAGCGATCTGCGAGAACCGTGTATAGCCGAGCTGGTTGAGTTGGTTCGCGGTTCCGGCGGCGATGCCGTTGATATTTCGCAGGTCATCGGCTGGCGCTGCAATTGAAGCCGCAACGGCGGGCGTTCCAGTGCCGCTGGATGCGGCTGGAAGGCGGGGTAGGGGCGATGGATCGCTGGTCTGGTGGCTTGCAGCGGCAACAGCGGCCGCGCTGGCTGCAGCGGCAGGGGGAGCGCTTGTTAGGGCACGTTCGAAGCGGGCAGCTTCAGCGACCTTGGCTTCTTGCGGAGGTGTTGGATTGGCGACGGTCTCGATTCTCGGCTGTATCGGTTCGGGAGCCTCGCGGATCGAGGCTGCTGCAGCCGCTGCAGGGCTGCTTGGCTTTGCCGTTTTGGTTGCCAGCTCTGGCGGAGCTGTCGCTGTCGCGCTGACTATCGGACTTAGGGCTCTTCGGAGCAAACAGCCGAGTATGGCGCCGACCAAATAAGCCGCGAGCATGAGCAGTGCGGCTTCCAAAAGGTAGTGTTCCATTTGTACTCACCCCCGACCGTTTTCACTGCCAACTTCTCAGTTGTTTGGACGGTTGCAGGATACCCAACCTACGAAAAGGCCGATGGCGAAGGCCGCTGCTAGGTACCAGAACAGTTTGACGATCAGATAGTCCATACTTTGATCTCCTCACCGTGCCGTGCTCGGATCGTTTCCCTGGGCTGTTTTCTAATTGCCCGCCGTACATAGCCGAAAACGCCTGCCAGATGCTTCTGCAAATTAGTACCTTACGGTTGGCAGCGACACCTTGGCTGAGAGTGTGCCGTGCCGTGATACGAGGGATCTCTTGTCGCTTGCATTCTAGTACTAGTCCTGTAGTCGCACGGTGAATTCGATGCGCCGGTTCTTCGCTCGATTTGATGACGAACTGTTGGGCAAGACGGGTTGCTCTTCGCCGTGTCCGACTGCCCTCAAACGATTGGACGGAATTCCGGCTTCAGTGAGGTATCTGATGACGGCTTCCGAGCGACGCATGGAGAGAATTTTGTTATCGGCGGGGGCTCCAATTGAATCGGTGTGCCCTTCGACGTCAATTGAGAAGTCAGGGCAGCTATTCGCGATGCCGGCGATCAGGTCGAGTGTCCGATGGCTCAGGCGGGACAGGTCAGCTTTCGCGTATTCGAAATGGATTATGCCCTCGTTTGCCGCTTGAGTTAGCCGGGCCTGGCAAGCCATGGCCGGCGGTGGAAGGGTGCGCTGTTGCTTTGCCCGCTGCTGCGGTTGCCCAGTGGCCACTTCCGTTTCGGTTGTACGGCGGGCGATTTCCTCTTGAGTTCGACTTCGAGAGGCATCCGCTTCGGCTTGCTGGCGGGCGACCTCGGCTTCGGCCTTACGGCGGGCGGCCTCGGCTTCGGCTTTGCGGCGGGCGGCCTCCGCCTCGGCTAGACGGCGGGTGGCTTCCGCTTCGGCATTACTCCGCGAGGCTTCGGCTTCGGTTATCCGGCGGGCGGCCTCCGCTTGGGCTCCGCGGCGGGCAGTCTCGGCTTCGGCTGTACGGCGGGCGGCCTCGGCGTCGGCTTTGCGGCGGGCGGCCTCAGCTGCGGCTGTGCGGCGGGCGGCC
>DAOUZE010000382.1 GCA_030665765.1 Filomicrobium sp. | reverse complement strand
GGCGCGCGGCTATGGTGTTGCTTGCGAAACAGTTGCCGAGCTCGACGCGGCACTCGATGGGGTTGGTCTCGATATGGTCGCCGTTCGGATAGATCCGGCGCCGGCAGGTCGGATCAACGCCGGATTGGTGGCAGCACTGATCGAGAGGCGCGGACTGAAACCACAAGATTGCGCGATCGACTTCGGCATGGACCCTATCGGTAATCTCGCCTTCCGGGGACGACTGGCCGCAGATTTGCCGACACTCGTCAAGCGGATCTCCGATGGTGCGCGAGTGTTGAAGTCCAAGGGGTTCAGCGGACCCTACCTTACCGCGGATATGCGCGCCTATCACGAAGCCGGTGCTTCGGAAGCGCAGGAACTCGCATTGGCGTTGGCCACTGGCGTTACCTATTTGCGGGCGCTATTCGATCAGCGTTGGAGCGGCGAGGATGCCAGCCGGGCACTGTCCTGGACATTCGCGATTGATGCCGATCAGTTCATGGGGATCGCTAAACTGCGGACCATGCGGCGGTTGTGGGCGCGCATCGAGGAGGCTAGCGGCATCTCGGGAAGTCAGATCCGCATCAATGCGGAGTCGGCCTGGCGGATGCTGAGCCAGCGGGACCCTTGGGTAAACATGTTACGCGGGACGATGGCGACGTTCGCCGCGGGCATAGGAGGCGCAGATAGCATGACTGTTCTGGCGCACACACAGGCACTCGGTTTGCCTAACCCGTTTGCCAGGCGCATCGCGCGCAATACGCAGAACGTTTTGCTTGAGGAATCGAATTTATGGCGGGTAGCCGATCCGAGTGCTGGATCAGGTGCCTGTGAAGCGTTGACCGACGAATTGGCCGAGGCGGCCTGGTCTTTGTTTCAAGAGATCGAGGCCGAAGGAGGCATCGTGGCGAGTCTCAAGGCAGGCAAAGTTCAAGACCGCATCGCCACGTGTGCGGAAACCCGTGCCAATGACGTTGCGCGGCGTAAAACACCGATTACGGGCACGAGCGAGTTTCCGCTGCTGTCGGAGGCCGGCGTTGAAGTCTTGCAAATCGCCGCGGATCCGCAACGCGGGATTCCAACCTTAGTTGACGGCAATCCGGACATTGGCTTTAGAGCTCTGATCGCTGAGCTCGTCGACGGTAAGTCCGTGAGTGAGGTGACGCCTGGTCCGACTGCAGCCATTCACGCGACGCCCTTGCGCTCGCTACGGTTGGCGGTGCCGTTTGAAGCACTGCGGGACAAGGCCGACCTTCATAAACAAGCCTCGAGCGGGTTGCCGAAGGTGTTTCTCGCGAGTCTCGGCTCGATCGCGACGCATACCCGACAATCGACCTGGATGAAGAACCTTCTGGCGGGAGGCGGCATCGAGGCGGTCGGGGGCGAGGGCTATGTAACCGCTGAGCAGGCCACGGAGGCGTTCAAGGCGTCCGGCTCACGTGTTGCCTGCATCTGCTCTTCTGAAGATATTTATGCGGAGATCGGTGAAGAGACGGCGCGGGGCCTAAAGGAAGCTGGTGCCGGTCGCGTCGTGCTGGCAGGACGGCCGGGTGATGCGGAAGCCGGGTTGAAGGCTGCCGGGGTCGATAGCTTCGTGTTCACCGGCCAGGATATGCTGGCATTACTCACTGAGTTGCAGGAATACCTCATTGCCGATTGACCCGCCGCATTTCGGTCAGGAGTTCAACGACCGTCTCGAACAACTCTTCGAGTGGCGGCGCGATGTCCGGCGGTTCCGGACAGATCCTCTTGCCGAGCCAGTTCTGGAAGAGCTTCTGCAGATGGCCAACCTTGCACCGTCGGTAGGGAACAGCCAGCCTTGGCGCTGGGCCCGGGTTAACTCCAGCGAGGCGAGAACAGCTATCCGCGAGAACTTCGAGGACTCGAATACTGCTGCCGCCGAAATTTACGGCGTGGATGTCAGGGCGGAATACGTGAAGCTCAAACTTGAGGGCTTGTGCAGAAGTCCTGTTCATCTTGCGGTCTTCTGCGACGAGTCGACCCAGCAGGGCCGGGGGCTCGGACGCCAAAGCATGCCGGAGATGCTTGCCTATTCGACAGTCATCAGCGTCCACTCCTTTTGGCTGGCGGCGCGTGCGCGTGGGATTGGCGTCGGGTGGGTATCGATTCTTGATCCCGACGCGGTCAAGGCGTGTTTAGAGGTTCCTGAGGCTTGGAAATTCGTCGCCTATCTCTGTGTCGGCTATCCTATCGAGGAGCATGCTGACCCGGAACTCGTTCGAAACCGGTGGCAGCAGCGCCAGTGTTTGCAGCTGATCGAGCGTTAACACACCACACGGTGTAACAGCGGGACAAGACAAGAGGCGAAAGCGCGGTTATTAAGCATGCGCTAATCTGCGAAGCCGCCTTTGTTTCTATTGGGTGCAGCCATCAGGACCAGTATGACCGCAACGATTCCTCCTACGATCACCCCAGCCATTGTCGCCGAGCATGGGCTGAAGCCGGATGAATATCAGCGCCTCCTCGAGATCATGGGGCGAGAACCTTCGCTTACCGAGCTTGGCATCTTCTCGGTCATGTGGTCGGAGCACTGCTCTTATAAATCGTCTCGGTTCTGGCTTAGGCAACTGCCGACCACGGGCCCCCAGGTGATCCAAGGTCCCGGTGAGAACGCGGGCATCGTCGATCTAGGTGACGGGTGGGCGGCCGTGTTCAAGATGGAAAGCCACAACCACCCGAGCTACATCGAACCCTATCAGGGCGCGGCGACCGGTGTTGGCGGCATCATGCGCGATGTGTTCACTATGGGAGCGCGCCCGGTAGCTAACCTGAACGCGCTGCGCTTTGGTGACCCGACTCATCCCAAGACGCGCCACCTGGTGTCGGGAGTGGTTGCTGGCATCGGCGGTTATGGGAACTGTGTTGGGGTCCCCACGGTCGGCGGCGAGACGAATTTCGATGCGGGATATAACAACAACATTCTCGTCAACGCTATGTGCGTAGGCCTGGCGCGTACCGATAAGATCTTCTATTCGGCCGCGAAGGGTGTTGGGCTGCCTGTCGTCTATGTGGGCTCGAAGACCGGCCGTGACGGCATCCATGGCGCTACCATGGCATCGGCAGAGTTCGACGAGAACTCTGATGAAAAGCGTCCGACCGTACAGGTAGGCGACCCGTTCACCGAGAAGCTATTGATCGAAGCCTGTTTGGAGTTGATGTCGTCCGACGCGATCATCGCCATTCAGGACATGGGGGCGGCCGGGCTGACATCATCGACTGCGGAAATGGCCGACAAGGGGGGTGTGGGTATCGAATTGGACCTCGATCATGTGCCGCAGAGGGAAACCGGAATGACAGCCTACGAGATGATGCTGTCGGAAAGCCAAGAGCGTATGCTGATGGTGTTACGCCCCGGCTCCGAAGGATCAGCCGAGGCTGTTTTTCAGAAATGGGGCTTGGATTTCGCGGTAATCGGACGGACCACCGATACCGGCCGGATGATCGTCACTCATAAGGGTGTCATTGAAGCTGATATCCCAGTTGCAATGCTCGCCGATTCAGCCC
>DAOUZE010000461.1 GCA_030665765.1 Filomicrobium sp. | reverse complement strand
CGGCGCTACACTCACCTACGATATCGGTACAATGGTCGAGTTGCCGCGGTGTGCGCTGAAAGCGGATGAGATTGCGGAGGGTGAACTTGGTGCGGAGTTCTTTTCTTTTGGCACCAACGATTTGACGCAGACCTGTCTCGGGCTATCGCGCGACGACGCCGGTCCCATTCTGCAGACCTATATCGAGAAGAAAATCTTTGAGATCGATCCGTTCGTTTCAATCGACGTGTCGGGTGTTGGCGAACTGGTCGAGATCGGGACCGAACGCGGCCGCAGGGTCAAGCCGGGGCTAAAAATTGGCATATGCGGGGAGCATGGCGGTGATTCTGCCTCGGTCGAGTTCTGTCAAAAGGCACAGCTCGACTACGTCTCATGTTCACCATTTCGTGTGCCCGTGGCGCGGTTGGCGGCAGCGCAAGCGGCTATTCGGCAATCCAAGGAAACCTAAGCTTGCTCGCGCAGCCTGCGAGCTTCCCGCAAGCGTTGCTTAAGGTCATCGCGAAACCGCTCAATGGCCCCGTCGTCCAAGTTATGTAGAACGCAGTTGGTGTCGTCGACGGTAAATCGAAGGCGACCATCGGGCCGCCGCTCACCGGAAATGGTGAACGGGTCGGCACCGATGCGGACAATCTTGGAATATCGGATGGCGTTCATGTTTCTGGCGATGTGGCCGTCAGTTTGAATGCGGGCAGATAATTGCAGTCGGACTGAAAACTCACAATGCGGCTTTGCAGAAAATCACTCTTAAGAAAGATTCTGGTCAGGGTCGTGATCTTTCCCACGTCAGGTAAGTGTTTTCTGGAATGTCTGTTTCAGCTGGTTTTTGAAGAACGCAGGAACATTCAAGGCCGCGGCGCACAGTCGGTGTGTCCGCAACTCTGTCTAGAGCGATGATGCATTATTCAGACCGCTCGGGAGATGCCGCTGTTTGAGGCGGACATGCCGTGGGCATGCGTACTAGTAAAAGTGCTTGTCTTCTTCATCGAGCGACGGCCGTCGCGGGCGTTTTCCGTCGTGACGTGGCAGCAGCAAGAGAACGACCAGCAGTGGTGGGCAAACAAAGCACCAACCTATCCAAAACGAGTAGTCACGGTTCTTGTGGCCGGCAAGCAGACCCGCGGCGGCGGCGGCAATCATCGCCGTTGCTCCCCATATCACGATCCATGTCACTGCGTTCATGGCTAACTGTCCCGCCGTTACTGGTTATACGGACGTGTTTTGCATTGCGTCCGTTCAATGTGTCGCATCATACGCGTTGAGATGGCGTACCATTGTGGCAATGGCAAGCGCCGCCGCATGATCATGGATCTGCAACATATTTCAAGCGCTTGATTTTGGGAAATCGAGGCCGCGGTCGAGTACGGGTGCTGAGTGGGTCAAGGCGCCGACGGAAATTACATCGACTCCGGTTTCGGCGATGGCGCGGACCGAATTCAAGTCGACGCCACCAGAGGCCTCGAGCAATGTGCGTCCCTCAGCGAGAGCGACAGCTTCGCGGAGCTCGTCTGTCGACATGTTGTCGAGAAGGATAACGTCGGGAGACAGGGGTAGAACTTCCCGGAGCTGATCAAGAGTATCAACTTCGATCTCGATCCGGACCATGTGGCCGGCATGGTCGCGTGCAGCCTGCATCGCAGCCAGTGGACCGCCCGCGGCAATGATGTGATTATCCTTGATGAGAATGGCGTCGAACAAACCTGAGCGATGGTTGTGGCCGCCGCCACAACGCACGGCATACTTCTCGAAGGCGCGCAGGCCCGGTGTGGTTTTGCGGGTGTCGACGATGCGGGCGGTGGTCCCGACCACCTGGTTGACGTACGCGCGGGTGAGTGTGGCGATGCCACTCATCCGGCCGAGAAAGTTCAAGGCGACACGTTCGACTGTCAGAACCGCGCGCGCATTGCCAGATATGCGAGCCAGGCTTTGCCCCCTTGTAATGAGCATTCCGTCTGTGATTTCGGCGTTGAAAACCATGGCCGCGTCAAGTGCACGGAAAGCTGCTTCGGCGAGCGGCAGGCCGGAGACGACACCGCGCTGTCGCGCGGCAATAACAGCACTGGCGGTGGCGTCCGGAGGGACGGTTGCATCGGTGGTGATGTCACCAGCCAAACCCAAATCCTCGGCCAGTGCAGCCTCAATCGCCCGGTCCACAAGGTTACGCGGCAGGCGCTGTAAACTGGCTTCGGTTGGCAGGGTTGTCATGCCGGCACCGTTCTGGTCGCGGAGGCTCCGTGGTGCTTGGTAGTATCGTGTTTTGGGGGGCACTGTTCGATCTTTGCCAATTCCTCCAGCGTTATTAGTGAATGGCGCGCTAGAGGTGCTTGGGTGGGGTAATCGCTACGGAAATGGGCGCCACGGCTTTCTTTCCTGAGGAGCGCCGATCCGGTTATCAGACGCGCTGCTAGGGCCATGTTCGACAACACGATGTCGCTTGCTGCGGTGGTCTCGATGTACGTCATGGTTTCGAAGGCCCGGTGAAGGCCTGCGCCCTCACGTATAACGCCGACACTCTCACTCATGGTGTGCCGGATCTTGTCCAACAGCTGCGCGCGGATTGACTGGTCAGCAACGGCATCGCCATCAATCCGGCGGGGCGCGACGGGGCCTAGATTATCGGCGTTGTCGGCGAGC
>DAOUZE010000227.1 GCA_030665765.1 Filomicrobium sp. | reverse complement strand
AGAGCTCAACACCCATGAATCTCGATTTCTCCCACTTACCTTGATGTGTTGAGGTGTTGGCCTGCGGGATCTGTCGGGCCAGCGACATCATCATCGAAACCGCGTGCTCGGCGGTTGTAATTGAATTGCCAAAGGGCGTATTCATTACGATAATGCCGCGCGACGTCGCAGCTTTGGTATCAACGTTGTCGACGCCGATACCTGCGCGTCCGATCACCTTCAACTTACTCCCCAGGTCGAGCAGTTTCTCTGTCACCTTGGTCGCTGAGCGGATCGCCAAGCCGTCGAACTCACCGATTAGTTGAGCCAGCCGCTCCTTGTCCTTGCCTAGCTTCGGCTCGAAGGTCACGTCGATACCATGGTCTCGAAAAATCTGAACGGCGGTGTCCGACAGCGCGTCGGAAATTAGAACCTTGGGTTTGGTCATGGTTAAAATCCTGTCTGAAGTCGCAACACCCTAAACACACTGTTCTCATGGCGAGAAACTGGGATGAAAGTCGTAATCCAGAGCCGGGTTTCCTTTCCGTTGGAAACCGGGCAGGCACGGGTGGGTTAGTTGAAAGAGTGGCTCACTTGCGGTTGCTGAATAAAGCTAGGCTGTCTTGCCCAGCGAACCCTTCACCTCGACGAACGCCCAGTCGAGCCACGGCATGAGCGCTGCAACATCTGTCGCCTCAACGGTCGATCCGGTCCAAATACGCAAGCCAGCCGGCGCATCCCGATAGGAGCCGATGTCGCAAGCCACACCCTCCTTGTCCAAGAGCGAAACAATTTGCTTGGCAAAAGCCGCCTGTTGCTCGTCGCTGAAAGCTGCAACGTCACGATCCACGATCCGAAGGCAAACCGACGTGTTGGAGTACGTCTCCGGCGCGACAGCAAGGTTCTCCACCCACGGCGTGGCCGACACCCAATTGTGTATCAACTTCGCGTTTTCATCGGCGCGGGCCATCATCGCATTGAGACCGCCTAATGACTCAGCCCACGCAAGCGCATCCAGATAGTCTTCCAACGCCAACATCGAAGGCGTGTTGATCGTCGCCCCTTCGAAAATTCCCGCGATCACCTTACCGCCTTTGGTAAGCCGGAAAATCTTCGGCATTGGCCATTCCGGCGCATAAGTCTCAAGCCGTTCAACCGCGCGCGGCGACAAGATCAACATGCCGTGCGCAGCTTCACCTCCCATCGCCTTCTGCCAAGAGAACGTCAGGCAATCGACCTTGGTCCAATCCACCGGCTGGGCAAAAACCGCCGATGTCGCGTCGACGAGCGTCAACCCTTTACGTTCAGCTGGGATCCAATCGTAATCTGGAATTTTGACGCCTGAGGTGGTGCCGTTCGCGGTAAAAATCACGTCGCGCAAAAAGTCGACCTGCGCGAGATCCGGCAGTAAGCCGTAATCGGCCTCCAGCCTGCGTACGTCAGTCAGTCTGAGCTGCTTGACGACATCATTAACCCAACCTACTCCGAAGCTCTCCCACGCGAGAATATCAAGACCGCGAGCCCCCAGAAGGCTCCACATCGCCGCTTCGAAGGCACCGGTATCTGACGCCGGCATGATCCCGCAGACGTATCCTTCGGGGACGCCGAGCAGATCTTTAGTCTTGTCGATGGCGAGCTTCAATCGCGCCTTGCCATCCTTGGCGCGGTGCGACCGCCCAAGAAACGCGTTGCGCAGATTATCTAAGGACCAACCGGGATGCTTTGCACAGGGCCCCGAAGAAAAATGAGGATTGGCCGGGCGCACACCCGGTTTTGCATTGTCTGTCACGGTATCTACCCTTCCAGATAGTTGCCTCCCGTTGGGGGGAGGTGTCCCACTGGGGGGCATACGCAGGACGACAGGCAAAAGCAAGACCGACGTTTGTCGCCATGCACGTCTTTCTTCAACTTGCAAATCGAAGTAGTGGATTACTCAACGGCCGAGAATATACTCAAGCCATCCTGCAACCGAGGTGTTGAGTAGTCTACAAACGCGCTGTCTTTGACCGCCAGCAGCCAACTGTGTAGACAGACGATCTGCACCGGCGAAGGCGCAGGCCAATAGGCGTCAACATCAGCACCAATGCGCCAGACCGGATCCTCTCGCCAACCATTTAGCACAGCACCTTCGTAATCCCCTCGCCGGACTCGGCAGCGTTGATTGCAGCAGCGGTATGATGGCCATTACCGTCTCGCCGTTGGCGTTGACCTTCTCCGCCGTCAGCCTCAACCAGACCGTCATCAAACAAGCCCGCTTGCATGTCAATCTACCCGATACGATCAACTGCAAACCCGGTTCTGACGGCAGTTTTGAAGTCCTCTTTATCCCCATCACCGTTTCCAATTCCGGTGCGCGGGACGGGCTCGTCTCCACAATGAAACTCGAGGTCCGCAACCTGGGCACCGGCTCAATAAAGACGCTACATGCCAGCTAATACAATTCGCGAGGATACTTCTCCAACAAGGAAGACATCACCAATCAACAACTCCGACCTAAGTCGCCGGTCGCGGAAGCGCCTCGAAGACCACTCTGTTATACGCCCATCACTAAGAAAAAGAGCGGGTTGTACCGAGCAACGTTCGTTACGAGCTGAAGCTCAGCGCCGAAGCTCCACACAGAAAGCCTCGGTATGCTCGACCCGTTCTGGATCACCGATATCGTTCCCGTCACGTCGACCTACGAGCCACCCAAGGTCACACCCTATATCGAGGGCCGCATGTTGGTTGGCCACACGGCCCGAATGTTCCTAAAAAAATAAAAAACGGCGGCGCCGACTGCGCCACCGTTTTCTGCAAGGCCCGTCCGCATATACCCTGCGTCCTGACTTCAAGACATCGTCTGATTAGTTGACGTCGAACCGGAGACCGGCGCGGATCTGATGTTCGTGGGTTTCGCCGATAGTAACCGTCGAGTTACCCCCGAAACTATCGCCATTGATCTTGAAGCCTTGATCCGAAGAACCGGTGAATAGATAGCGGTAGTTCATGTCAAGCAGCGCATAATCACTAATACGATAGGTCAAACCCGCCATCGCAGAAGCCGCGAATGTAATATCGTGTGTCTTGTCCTGCACCGAGTCAAAATCGCGTCTACTAGGGTTACCGGCACAACCATTGACGACGTCGCAGCTCTGGGAATACTCAGCGGTGTTATGATTGCGCTTCAATTCGTTCCAGGCAAAACCAACGCCGGCACCGATGTACGGCGTGAACCTAGACGCTGGCCCGCGATCGAAGTCGTAGTACCCGTTAAACAGGAAAATCCCGCCACGAAGTGTCGTCTCGTCCCTCACCCGTCCGGTAATCCGTTCATAGTTCGTGGCGTTTTCCGTAACCCGATACTGGTAGTCACCCTTGATCTTGACCTTGCCTTCCGAGCGGGTCTCGGCCGTCATATCAAGCCGAAAACCACTGCCGACATAAACACCGGCACCGACACCGAACGTCACAAACGTATCGAAATCACTGTTGATCCAGCTCGACTGCACACGATACGGTCCGTTGTCGCCATCTTCACCATAAACATAACCTTGCTCAGAACCGGTCGGCGCATCGCCAAAGCCGATCCCACCATCGACGCGGAAGTAATAGCGCGCCGCGTATTCGGGCACGGGCACTGGAGCTGGAACAGGAACGGCTGCCGACCCATACCCCCTCAGTGCACCGGCCCCATAATTCCAATCGGCAGCAGACGCAGGCACGCTTGCCAAAGCGAGAGCCGCCAATCCAAGCGACAAGCTGAGCTGATAGAGTTTCATAGTTCGATCTCTCTTTTCGCGGGGCACGACCGGTGTTCTAAACCGGCATTACCGTGACAATCTGTTAAACTCATTCCTCGAGCCCGGAGTCCCATCATCAATCGTCGCCGACTCTTCAAAATCGCCGTTGGCGCCATCGAGGTGCAAATGGAACGAAGCAGGTAACGCAAGGGGCTGCAGGGCAAGGCGGCGCGCATGGCTGACTTCAAGGTCAACCGCGGCGGCTTCCCTATTGCGCGCGGCCCTAACGAGAGCGCCCAACGCTATTGCGCTGCTGGTCCGGATCATGATTCCCCTCATGGATCAGCCGACAACTGCCGGCAGGACTCGTGCAACGCGAGACGTTTGCTGAGGGGGAGTATTCGCCCGGAAGGTTTAATGGAGGATTAATCAATGTATCACGACAGGGCGGGACGTCGCTACGCGGCCATTGTCAAACCAGCCGTTGCCTGATTGCCACGTTGAGCACCCTGGCCAATCGGCCCGCAAAGCGGCGGTATACTGGCGATTGCCGTTTAGGCGGCGCGCGCGGTAGCGACACGAACCGCTTCGCAGATATCACCGACCACAACTTCAACAAGACCGCAGTCATCGCCTTCGGCCATCACCCTGATCACGGGTTCCGTGCCCGAAGGGCGAATCACCAGCCGACCGTTGTTGCCCAGCTTCTGCTTGGCTGCATCAATCGCCTTTTGCACACCATTGTCGTCCAACGGACGGCCATCGTCGTAACGCACGTTCCGCAACAACTGCGGCAGAGGTTCGAAGCACGAACAAACCTCAGACACTGGCCGCTCGCTGGCAACGGCCACGGCCAGAATCTGCAACGCCGAAACCAAACCATCCCCGGTTGTGGTGAAATCAGACAGCACGATATGTCCGGATTGCTCGCCGCCAACATTGTAGCCATGCTTACGCATGTGTTCCACGACATAACGGTCACCAACTGGCGTCCGCGCCATCGATAGACCCATGCCCTGCAGGTGCCGTTCCAACCCGAGGTTCGACATCACGGTCGCCACGATCCCGCCGGCTGCCAGGCGCCCGCGCCTGTACCAACTTTCAGCAATCACGGCCATCAGCTGATCACCGTCGACGATCTGCCCCGTTTCATCGACAATCACCACCCGGTCGGCATCACCATCGAGTGCGATGCCGATGTCGGCGCGAACCTCATGCACTTTATCGATAAGGGCCTCCGGAGAGGTGGAACCGCATTTGTGATTGATATTCCGGCCATTCGGATCGACACCAATCTTGATGACCTCAGCACCGAGCTCCCACAATACTTCCGGCGCGACCCGGTAGCCTGCCCCATTGGCGCAATCAACAACGATCCGCAATCCGTCGAAGCGCAAGTTCCTCGGCAACGTCCTCTTGGCGTACTCGACATAGCGCTCTTGAGCACTTTCGACGCGGGTGGCACGACCGATGTTTTCTACACCCGCCAACATATTACTCGGATCGGAATCGATCAAGTTCTCGATCCGCAACTCCATCTCGTCGGACAGCTTGTAACCTTCCGGATCGAAAAGCTTGATTCCATTGTCGTCGAAGCGGTTATGCGAGGCTGAGATCATCACTCCGAGATCAGCGCGCAAAGAGCGCGTCAGCATCGCCACAGCCGGGGTTGGCATCGGTCCGAGCAAGAAAACATCCATCCCGACCGCCGTGAAGCCTGACATCAGAGCCGCTTCAAGCATGTAGCCCGACAGCCGTGTGTCCTTGCCAATCACAATCCGGGGACGGTGAGTATGCGTTCCGTTTTGGAAGACCTTTCCGGCGGCCATCCCAACCTTCAAAGCAACCTCTGACGTCATCGGATGCTTGTTTGCCCGGCCACGTATGCCGTCAGTACCGAAATAGCGTCGTGCCATGATTCCCTCAGACCCTTGATCCAATACCCGCAAAAGCGTGGTCGTAACTACGTGACCTGTGCCATCAGGACTAATTGGGCGAACCACTAAATCCCGCCCGTGATCCAATGTGATATCACATTGCATAATGCATACTGGATGGCACCCGGCATGTACGCGCGGTCACGGCCGAATTCCGGCGAGTCCCCCCCGGAGGCGTAACGTCGTCATCGCACGCTCCCCTAAACCAAGTTGTAGCCCCAATATGCAGTGTCTGCCTCGAAGACACCCATCAATTACGATCAACAATCGTTACGCTGACGATGTGATGGGCCTCAAATGGCAGTCGCGTTGTATGTCGCCCACCTGACGTAACGCTTGAATTCATCCAACTTTGCGACGAAACGCATAAACAAGGCTCACAGCCCAGCTGACCAACCAGTAGGAATCGTCGCATAGGTTAAGCAGATGCAACAGATCCGCG
>DAOUZE010000330.1 GCA_030665765.1 Filomicrobium sp. | reverse complement strand
GAGATATTCCTGGAAGTCCAGACGGAGCTCGAAAAGCGGCTTGAACATGCCCAGGCCGAGCGGATGAAGACGGCCATCAAGTCGAACGCCAAGGATCTTTACCAGCGAACCGATGCGCCCATGGCCGGCGATCCCAATGGCGATATCACCGTCGTTGAGTTTTTCGACTACAACTGTGGGTACTGCAAACGCGGCTTCTCTCAGTTGAGCCAGCTCATCGATAACGATAAGAAAGTGCGTGTCGTCTTTAAAGAATTGCCGATCCTTTCAAAGGGATCTGAAGAGGCATCGCGGGTCGCACTCGCAGCCAAGCAGCAGGGCAAGTATTGGGATGTCCACAGGGCGCTTCTCAATCACCGAGGTTCGGTTGATGGCAACAGTGCCCTGCGCATCGCCGGCAAGTTGGGCCTCGACGTTGAGAAGCTGAAACAGGACAAGGATTCACAGGCCGTAACAGCCGAGATCGATAAGGTGCGCGACCTTGCCCAAAAGATGGGCATTAACGGAACGCCGCACTTCCTGGTCGGCGATAGAACCATCCCGGGAGCACCGGAGAATCTCTACGAACAGCTTGCCAGCCACGTAAAAGAACTGCGCGCCAACGGATGTGAAGTTTGCTGATGATCGTCTCTGCCGCCCGTAGAGAGGCGTTTTGAGGCGATGCTGGATGAGGAGCAGTCGTTGAATTTGCGTAGCTGCCCTTACTGCATTCGATAGTGCGTTGCAGTGGTGGTGAGCTTTTTATAGTGCACTGCGGTGGAGGCGAGCTTTGACTTCATCAAGAAAGCTGATAGACGCTTCAGCGATGAACCTCCTGCAATTCGCGCCGCGGCTTAGGTCGCCGATCAAATTTAGGTCGCGTGCTGTGAAGTTGCTCCGTGATACAACTCGTGGACATGGTCAAGACCATCTTCGTCCTGAACGGACCCAACCTTAATCTCCTCGGCAAACGGGAACCGGAAATTTACGGGACCGAGACGCTGGAGGATGTGCGTATGCGGACCGAAGCGCGGGCGCAGCAGTTGGGATTGGCGATTGACTTCCGCCAGTCCAATAATGAAGGACAACTCGTCGATTGGGTTCAAGAAGCTCGTGAAGTTGCCGACGCGATTATCATGAACGCGGCCGGTTTGACGCATACATCGGTGGCCCTGCTTGATGCCTTGCAGGCTGCGGAGCTGCCGGTTGTGGAGGTTCACCTATCTAATATTTTTCGCCGCGACCCATTCCGCCAGCATTCCTATATTTCACTTGGTGCGAATGGCGTGATCTGTGGCCTCGGAGCCAAGGGCTATGAGCTTGCGGTGGAAGCGGTTGCAGACATAATCATAAAGCAAGGATCGTGACGAAACAGAAAGGACGGCCCGTTGATCGGCCGAACACCAGGGGGCAGAAGGCCATGACCGCCAAGGACGCCAAGCAGAGCGCCATCACCGAAAGCGAGGTGATTCGGGAACTGGCCGATCTGCTTAATGAAACCGGTCTCAGCGAAATCGAGATCGAAAAGAGCGGGCTGCGCGTTCGCGTGGCCCGTCAGATAAACGTTACCGCGGCGGCGCCCGCAACGCTTGAAAATCCATCGGTTTTGCCTGCCAGTGGTGCGCTGCCTGCAGGCGATGCTGCTGGCGCCGATGCCGCTCGGCATCCTGGTGCGCTGAAGTCGCCGATGGTCGGCACGGCCTACCGCGCTCCAGAACCTGGTGCACCGTCCTTCGTTGAGGTCGGCAGCCGCGTTAACCAAGGTGATACGCTGCTTATCATCGAAGCAATGAAGACAATGAATAGTATACCGGCTCCCAAGGCTGGGACTGTTTCGGCGGTACTCTTTGAGAATGGTCAGCCCGTCGAGTTCGGCGAGCCGCTCATCATCATCGAATGACGGCGGGTGCCATGTTCGACAAGGTCCTAATTGCCAACCGCGGGGAGATCGCGCTCAGGATTCAGCGCGCCTGCAAGGAACTTGGTATCGCGACTGTGGCTGTGCATTCGACGGCGGACGCTGAAGCTATGCATGTGCGCCTGGCTGACGAGAGCGTATGCATCGGGCCGCCGCAAGCGTCGGATAGTTATCTGAATATTCCTAGGCTCTTGGCGGCCTGTGAAATCACCGGTGCGGATGCGGTCCACCCGGGTTACGGGTTCCTGTCTGAAAACGCGCGATTTGCCGAAATTCTCGAAGATCACAACATCACGTTCATCGGACCTAGTTCGGAACACATCCGCATCATGGGTGATAAGATCGCTGCCAAGGAAACCGTGCAGCGGCTTGGCATACCGGTTGTTCCTGGCTCCGAGGGAGGGGTCCGCGGAGACCTCGAGGCGCGCAAGGTGTCGGAGGCCATTGGCTATCCCGTTTTGGTTAAGGCGGCCTCCGGCGGTGGGGGGCGCGGCATGAAGGTTGTGCACAAGCCGGAAGATCTTTCCTCTTCGATGGCCGCAGCGCGTTCCGAGGCGAAAGCTGCGTTCGGTGATGATACCGTTTATATCGAGAAGTTTCTGACCAGGCCCCGGCATATCGAAATCCAGGTCTTCGGTGACGGGCAAGGTAACGCCGTCCACCTTGGCGAACGCGACTGTTCGTTGCAACGGCGGCACCAGAAGGTTTTAGAGGAAGCGCCTTCACCGGCACTGAATGCCGACTCGCGCCGGAGAATTGGCGAAACCGTCGCCAAGGCAATCGGCGATCTCGGCTATCGCAGTGCGGGCACGGTCGAATTCCTATATGAAGATGGCCAATTCTTTTTTATCGAGATGAATACCCGGTTGCAGGTCGAGCACCCGGTTACGGAGATGATCACCGGCATCGACCTGGTGCTTGAGCAAATCCGCGTGGCCTCGGGTTCACAGCTGACGCTCACGCAGGACGATGTGACGTTTTCGGGTCATGCGATCGAGTGTCGGATCAATGCCGAGAATCCACGGACCTTCCGGCCATCTCCGGGGCGTATCACGTACTGGCACCCGCCGGGCGGACTTGGTGTGCGTGTCGATTCAGGCGTATACCAGGGGTACAGTATTCCGCCGTACTATGACAGCCTGATTGGCAAGCTGGTGGTCCACGGCAAGACACGAAACGAGTGTCTGATGAGGCTGAAGCGAGCCTTGTCCGAGTTCGTCATTGACGGGATCGAGACGACAATCCCGCTGTTTAATGAGCTAATACGGCAGCCGGACATCGCAAATGGCATGTACGACATTCACTGGCTCGAAAAATTCCTCAGCAAGCCATAATTTTCAGCACTGAATTCGCTGCAATAGAGCGCCTCGCTGCTAAAGTGGGGATGCCGGTTCACCTATGGAGCAAAGCGTTTCGTGGCTTCGCGCGACGACATTATGATCGAGATTACGCCGCAGGTTCTGCTCAAGGCCTATAGCTGCGGTATTTTTCCTATGGCTGAGAGCGCTTTCGATCCTGCGCTTTACTGGATCGAACCGCAGCATCGCGGGATTCTTCCTCTCGATCAGGTGCACGTGCCCCGGCGGCTGAGGCGAACCATTCGTAATGCCGAATTCGAAGTACGGATTGATTCTGAATTTGATCGGGTGATCGATGGTTGTGCCGCATCGCGACCTGGTCGGCGTTCGACATGGATCAACAGCCGCATTCGTCAGCTCTACCGGGAACTGTTCGAACTTGGTCATTGCCATACGGTCGAGGTATGGGACGGTTCGCGGCTGCTCGGCGGTCTTTACGGAGTCGCGCTAGGCGGTGCGTTTTTCGGCGAGAGCATGTTTTCCGTGGAGCGTGATGTTTCAAAAATCGGGCTGGTGCATTTATGCGGACGTCTTATTGCCGGAAATTTCGTTCTTCTGGATACACAGTTCGTAACCGACCATCTGCGCCAGTTTGGAACGGTTGAGGTCGACCGCGAGGAGTTCCAATCGCGATTGGAGGACGCGTTGAAGATTCCCACGGATTTTCACCGTTTGCCGTCAGATGCTTCTCCTGAAGAGATCTTGGCGCAGATCTGCCCGCGCGAGACTTCAGATTAGCGGATGGCTTGTCGCCGCTTGAGATTTTCTCAACAAGTTGGATGCAAGTGTTCCCCGGGTAACAGCGGCGATAGTGTGCTTGCCCGTAGGTTGTCTGTGTTACCGCGCTGGCCCCCCTCCCGATGCCTTGCA
>DAOUZE010000249.1 GCA_030665765.1 Filomicrobium sp. | reverse complement strand
CAGCCGGCCAACGCCTTTGACCATCGAGGCGAGCAAGACACCGCTCTTCGCCGCCGTGATGAGTTTACCGAATAGAGCCCATCATTCGGTCGGCGAACCCGCCTACGGCGGAATCGGAGCCGACGACTTGGAAAGCTATGGCGGCAGCATAAACTCTCAGCGCCGCTGAACTGATTTCCGCACAGCTTCCACGTTCATTCCGAAAGGTGAAGTGCTTTAGACCTCATTGCGGCTGAGCGATGAAGAACGACGACCACATTCGTCTCCGGTCAACCGGCTCGGGATAGCCGGAGATCATATCCGTCGTTCTACAAGACGTAATACTTGGAACTCACCAAGCCCGATGGATGGGGGCATGTTTCGATGTGCTGCAGATCCATGTCTCGATCGAGATATCCAACAAAGGTAATCCCTCTCCAATGAGAATCGGAATGTGAGTGAGAGTAATTTCGGATATCAGCCCAGCTTGCAGAAACGACTGAACAACCTTGCCGCCATCGACATAAGCCCTCTTCCATCCCTCCGAATCGAGCTCCTGCATCAGCGCTTCTGGTGTTCGGCTTGAAAGCCGCACGTACGGCCTAATGGAGTCCGCAATGTCCGCCTCAGTCAACGTACTACTCATGACAATAACCGGCTTTGGGTAATGCCAACCGCCAAGACATTCTCAAACGCCCCCCGCCCCATCACCAGTCCATCGACGGACGCCATGAGAGCATCGTAACCATGGTCCTCCCCTTCGGTTTTTTGCTTCATTAGCCAGTCAACAAGCCCATCCTTGCGGGCAATATAACCGTCCAGACTGGAGGCAATGAATACGTGACCGGCGGTCATGGCTTGAAAGAACCTTTCCGGCAGCCCGTTATTGTCAAGGGCACATAAAACGACACGTCTAAGCCCCCGCGCACGTTGAGCCGGATCTTGCGCAAACGTCGAGCCCGTACACACCATCTCGGAGTGCTAACTGCTTTACCTTTGAGATACTAAAGACTGCATCCGTGTCGGCCCAGTTCGGGAGGGCCGCGAGTGTGGTATCGTATGCTTTCTCCTTGACCAAAAATGGATGAAGATCGACGCTACACAGCTGGTCGATCATCCGCGACGCGCCCTCCTGCAAGGAGCCCTAATGCCCAAGTCCATCGCTGAGCAACAATTCGGCCCCTCGGCCAAAGCCTACGCCGAATGTGAAGTTCACCGCAGCGGCGCTAGCCTCGCCCGGCTTGTTGAACTGGTCGAGCCGCAATCCCATTGGCACACTCTCGACGTTGCCACAGGCGCAGGACACACAGCAATGAGCTTCGCCCCTCACGTGGCTCACGTGATCGCCAGCGACATTACCGCGGAGATGCTGAGCGAGACTGCCAAGCTCGCCGCCGAACGCGGCCTCGCAAACGTTTCGACTGCCACCGCCGAGGCACAAGATCTTCCCTTTGAAGCCGAACGTTTTGATCTGGTGACCTGCCGGCTGGCCGCCCATCACTTCCCCGACATTGGCCGCTTCATCGAAGAGGCCCACGCCGTCCTGCGCCCCGGTGGTATACTCGCCGTTGTCGATAATGTCCCGCCCGACCAGGACACCGTGCCGGGGCTGACGCCCAGCGATGTATCAACCGTCGCAGAAGCCTACAATGCATTCGAAAAACTCCGCGATCCAAGCCACGCCCGCGCACTCAGCGTTGGTGAATGGACCGATCTCAAACGCAAGTCCGGATTCGAACCGCGAAGCTGTATGTTGCTGGAAAAGGAAATGGCTTTCCGCCCATGGGTCGAAAGAATGCGTTGCACGCCCGAGACAGTGCGTCAGCTGGAAGAGATCATCCGGCAGCCATCCGCCCTATCAACCTTCCTGAAGCCACACGATGACGGCGAAGAACTTCATCTAACACTACGCGAGGCGATCCTGGTTGCCCAAAAACACCCATGAGCTGATCGGCTCTCGCATCCCGCTCCAACACAGCAGTTGGTCCCTTACCGCACCACGCGAGAGTCAATCGAACCTGCCGGGGTTGAAATGTGGCCACTTTCGCGCCAGCATAAAGCCGAGGACTGAGCGAAGGGGTCAACGGGGCCGGGGACGCCGAAATCGAGCATTGAAAGCTCAATACTCGAAGGGGTCAGTCAGAAAGAAACCAAATATTAATCATGTTCCCGACACATATTTACAGCTGTTTATGCTGAATGGTGGGATTGGGAATGAGGGGCGCATTCATGGGACCGATAGTATTACCGATGCTTCTGGCAATCGTGTCGGTGAGCCTTATGCTGATCGCTCCCCCAGCTGCAGCTGAAAACCCGCCAAGTCCGGAGGAATACGTCGATTACGTCGGTGGGGATGCACGAATTCTGCCGGCAGGCGGCCTCAAGCTGGATGGCGCTAAGCAATTGTGCGGGCGGCGCCCAACGGTACTAGATCCCAATCTCGACGATTACGGCGCCGCTTACCCCGGCTTCCTCATCATGAATCCGAAACTGCTTGCGCGGGTCTCGACCCCCGTAAAAAAGTGGATTTACGCGCATGAATGCGGGCATCAGTTTCGCGGACCTGACGAGGAGACAGCCGACTGCTTTGCCGTCCAACGCGGACGCCGCTATGGCTGGTTGACTCCGCAAGGCCTCGACGAAGTTTGCAACTTTATATCCCCTGCCAAGGGCGACATGATGCACCTCCAAGGTTCTTATCGCTGCGAATATATGCGCAAGTGCTTCGCCGATCCTACGGTTCGCTAACCCGCCTCCTGAGGCGGCTGTTGACCGCTGCCAATCCCCGGCCTCACCCAAGCCCGAATACGCTGGTCCGCTCAACAGCGGATTGCCGCGAGACGGTCGGTCGATATGCGCGGGATCGAACTGGCAAAAAAATCTTGGCGTTGGCCGATGTCGTGTACCATTGGTTGGGCGACCTATTCCAATTGGAGCCGGGGAGTAAGGCGCGGGTCGCCCGTGACGCCGAAGCGATCGCTGATACTTTGGGTCCGTGCCGCCGATGCGCTATCGCAGATCTACGGGCACTCAGCCAACCCCGCTACCGGCTTTAAGGCCCGCGACTGTACCGCGATTAGAGAATTCAGCTGTATCCACGGCTACGCCACAAGCATTGTCGAGGTTCTCTAGCATCGTCTTGTCGGGCGCCACTTGGCTGGAGCTAAAAAGCGGCTTGAGAGCCTAGATCAAGGACCGCTGCGAGCGCTAAGTGACAGTGAACCCGCCTCCAGCTAGCTTCGCATCGATCACCTCTATGCTGCTGAAGGCTATTTCCGCGCTCTATGTGACAGCCTGCGGGTATGACCACACGCCGTCTCCAACCGAGATGGCCGCTTCCGGGAGACTAAAATGGACAAGTTCACGACGCTCACGGGTATCGCCGCACCGCTACCGATCCGAAACGTCGACACCGACATGATCATCCCGAAGCAATTCTTGAAAACCATTCACCGCACCGGCCTCGGCGAGACGCTCTTTTTTGAGATGCGTTACGATCACCAGGGCAAGGAGAACCCAGACTTCGTTCTCAACAAGCCTGCTTTCCGGAATGCTTCGATCCTAGTCGCAGGCGATAATTTCGGCTGCGGTTCCTCCAGGGAGCATGCCCCCTGGGCACTGCACGACTTTGGCATCCGCTGCGTCATTGCCCCAGACTTCGCGGACATCTTCTACAGCAACTGCTTCCAAAACGGCATGCTTCCGATCAGGCTCCCACAAGCCGATTTGGACAAGCTGATGGACGATGCTGAGCGCGGCGCCAATGCGACGATAACAATCGATTTGGAGACTCAAGAAATCCGCGGACCCGACGGCGGCGTGATCAAGTTCGAGATTGAGCCGTTCCGCAAGTATCGCCTTCTCAACGGCCTCGACAACATCGGCCTGACTATGGAGAAAACTGACAAGATTAAAGCCTTCGAAGAGGAGGCCGCAGCTAAGTACCCTTGGCTGTAACGAACAGCGCTCCCCGACGTACACCACCGGAAAGCCGAGCGATGAGAAACGGGGAGCGGAACGGCTTTATCGGAGACATCTACGGCGGTCTGACAACCGCCGTTGTAGCATTGCCGCTGGCGCTGGCCTTCGGTATTGCTTGAGGCGTCGGTGCGACTGCGGAGCTCTACGGCGCCATCGCCGTCGGCTTCTTCGCCGCTGTCTTCGGTGGCACGCCAAGCCAGTTTTCAGACCCCACCAGCCCAATGACTGTGGTGATGGCGACTATCGTCGCTCAATTTGGCGACAACCTTCCCCAAGCATTCGCGATCGTCGTTCTCGGCGGACTACTGCAGATAGGCTTCGGCCTGATGCGCGTCGGTCGGCATGTCTCATCCCCCACCTACACTGTAGTCTCCGGCTTCATGTCGGGGGATCGGGGCTATCATCATACTGATCCAAACCTTGCCGTTTGTCGGCGCTGCCGCCGTCAGTGGCGGACCGATGCGCGCCGTGATGGCATGGCCGACCGTTGTCCACGGCATCAACACCGGTGCACTGACGATCGCATTGATCGCGCTCGCTATCATGATCTTCTGGCCCCACCGGTTCGGCTGCTATCTACCTGCACCGTTCGCTGCATTGATCGGAGGTACACTGGCCGGTCTACTCTTATTCCAAACCGCCCCCGTTGTCGGTGATGTGCCCACCGGACTTCCTGCATTGCAGATACCGCGTTTTGATCTCGCCACCCTCCCGGCGATTGTCGAGCCGGCGCTCATTCTCGCCCTTCTTGGATAAATTAGCAGCCCACTGACCTCCCTTGTCGCCGATTCAATCACAAGGAGCCGCCATAACTCCAACCGAGAATTAATCGGTCAGGTCATCGGCAACGTCGCTGCCGGATTAATCGGCGCGCTACCTGGAGCCGGTGCCACGATGCGCACCGTGGTCAAGGTTCGCGCCGGTGGACGAACCCGTCTGTCCGGCGCGCTTCATGCCCTCATATTGCTGGCGCTTGTTCTCGGCCTAGGCCCCATCGCCGAGCAGATCACGCACGCCGCCTTGGCCGGCATCCTGATGAAAGTTGGCTGAGACATCATCGACTGGTCGTATTTGAAGAGATTCCGCAGCGCCCCACGCGACAAGCTCAGCGTCATGCTCGTTAGGCCAACGCTGACGGTATTCGCCGACCTCATCGCGGCGGTTCCAGTCAGCTTGATCTTGGCCGGCTTTGTTACCGCGTGTTGTATGGAGACCGAAGAGTTTAAGGGCATCAGCCAATTGGCCCTTCCCGAAAACGAGGATTCGCTCAGCGAGTCGGGATGGGCATATCTGGCTTTCAGGTCGCCATTTTCGATTTCACCGAAGCTGCTCATATCGACACTCGCGCGGCACTGTCGATTGAAGCCATGCTTGAGTCGGTTCAAGAGGAGGTCAAAGGCGTCTTCGTCAGCGGTCTATCCGGCTCTGCCGAAGAAACCCTTATCCGGCTTAGCGCGCTTCAGCATGTGCCTGAATCACACATCACCCAGACGCGGATGTAAGCGATCGAGTGCGCTACTGCACTTTTGAAAGATCTGGAAAATACACCGCCATCGGGAGCCTAAACCTGATCATCGATTCCCGCTTGTGCCACCTGACCTGCTTCCCAGCCAATCAGCGCCAACTTGCGCGTCA
>DAOUZE010000204.1 GCA_030665765.1 Filomicrobium sp. | reverse complement strand
CAGTGGCAGCGGCTGAGTCACAGAAGCTCAATCAACTGAGCGCGAACAATGACGTGGGTCTGGCGGAACGTCGTCTCCAGCTGCTTGCGGAAGTCTATCCACCATGATTTGGCGAGCGTTTCGACCATGACTTCGATGACCAGAACGTCATCATGCTGGGTCCTCCCGCTCGACTCCCAGCGACCTTGGGCCGGGACGCGGTTGTACGCTGTTATTCCGCCAAACTTCTTCGATAGGTTGCAGGCGACATCCTCAAATGGATGAGGTCCAAACGGCTGGCCCTCATTGTCTCGCACCGGCAGCAGTATCTGGATCAAGTGCATTGTTACCTCCTCGCGTAAGCCGCCACTAGTTTCATAAGGCGTATTCCACGTCAGCACTTATGGGGCAGATTGAGCTGATCGCGTAAGAGAGACTTCCCGGTTCTTCGTAACCTGGGAAGGGCGACGATGACTGACAGAAATGGCTGCCATTCCTGCAGCGTCGAGAAAACGGTTCGGGACATCCGCAGGGTGACGCGGCGGAAATTTTCTGCCGAAGACAAGATCCACATCGTGCTTGAGGGTTTGCACGGCGAGAAGCGGAAGTACCGCCAGCCGGCATGCTGGCTGATATTGGGCGGAAATTGGTGGCGGTGATCGGAGAGGGTGTGCATCGGCATTTGATAGCGAACCAGCTCAACGCCAAGAGCCTGTGTAACAGCACCCCCGTGAGTACAGTTTGGGGTTAATCGGGTGTTGCCGCGGGGAACGTCCAGCTACCGTCGATGAATTTGGGCCGGGGCCAGTATAGGCGATCGAGGTAGTTCCAGCCAGGCATAGTCCGCAGATAGTTGGAAGCCTTTCTTTCGCCTCCGAAGTGGACAATTGCGGAGCCTTCGGCGTCACTCGTGGCGGTGACACTATTGATCGAAGTTGTCGCAGCTGGTTCCTCAAAAGCCCTTCGTTTTGCAGACCACAATCGACCAAAAGCCGTTAACGGGTACGTCCTTCAACCTCAGCACATGTGGCGTGTTCCCGTCAGCATCCGGGGGCACGAAGTTGACGTAAAGTGCGTCCCTGGAAGGATTTTCGTCTCAGCCGTTTGCGGTGTTGATTAGGTGGCGGACAGGTGCACTGGATTTGCTTGCCCAGAATGAAACCGTGATTTGGGTCTGGCTACCTTGTTGCGTTGGCTACTCGAATAGAGAGCCTTCAATACTCTCGCCGGTCATCCTCGTATACATGTGCTCGTTCCAATAGGGCGTCCAGCAGACCAGCGCTTTTCCAGTACCGCTAAAGACCCGCATACGGCGCTGGCCTGAGATAAGATTTCGCGGAAAAGGTGCAGAACGCCGCGATGAGAAACGTAACCCATCGGTCCGACCCAACACTAACCGCCCCTGCACATGTAGCTCGCCATCATCTAAGCTGGTCACCTCAACCGGGCCGGGAGCTCTAATCGCAACACGACCGTGGCCCGCGAGCGTCGTTTTCCATGCAAGGAAACCATCGCCGGCCCAAAGACTTGGCCAGAAAGGTTCCCGGTGGACGCCGAGTGCAACGGTACCTTCGCCGGCCCAATAGACACCTGGTTCGAGTATCCACCGCTCCCCTTCCACCACATCGACAAGATGATATCCGCTAAGCGACGGTTGTAGAAGAATTGAGCCAGTTCCACTGTAAAACGGACGAATGCTTGACTCATTGTTGAAGAAAGCACGAACACCATCCTCGACGTTAGGAAGCCGCGGCGTCATCGCAATATTGCCCCGCATATTTGACAAAGCCCCATAGCGGGCGCGCACCGTTTCATCCTGTATGTCAAGTTGCACTTGGCGCATGCCTTCAATTTCGCGGATTAAAAATTCCGCCATGGCGTCCTCCTCAATTCAAAGGCTCGTCCCAAATCATCGTCCGTTCCCAGAGTAGCACCAGCGGGTTGGGATCGAGGCCCGACTCCCCTCGCAGAGGTTTGTCGAGTGTCACGATGACAGCCAGTATTACCCCAAGAAAGACGGTGGTAATTGCCCCAAGCGCGAACTGCTGAGCAAGGCGTATGCGGAACAAAACGAGCAGGAGGACGTTGATAGCGGCACCTACGAGCACTGCATACCAGAGCACGGTGGGGATTTCGGTGATGGTCCCAGTCAACCGTCGTTGCCGTGCCCCGGCAAAATTCTGGAATGCAGAAATAACTTCCGTGTGGAGGATTTCTTGTCCCTTCGTCTTTGGCTCGAAGCTCGCGAGCCTCTGACGCATGGCCCCCGTCCTGTTGAAGCCGCCGTCCATAACTTCGCCTTTTCGATGGGCCGGCCAATCCTTGTAAATCGTGAATAATACATAGTCACGCAGCATGGCCTGCATTTCAGATCTGAGCGGCTCAGGGTAAGATTTCATATCCGCATAAAGCGAACCGAGTGTCGTGGCTTCGGCCATGATGCTGGCTTTCACGCGTTCGCTATTCTGATAGGCCGCAACCGTCAACAGTCCCAAAAGCAGCCCATAGAAAAGGCTGAACCCAGATGTTGCGTAGCTGATAGTTTGATTGAACTCTGGACCGGTCCCGATCAAAATCCTGAGGAGGGGCTTGACGACGAATATTCCAAGAAGGACCGCCGTTATGGCAATCAACCCAAAATAGATTGCCAAACTGTAAGCTGAAATATCATAGAAAAAATCCGGCATTGATGTCTAACCTCACCCGGTCGAACTCCATAACGACGTGTTTGGAGAGCTCCAGAATGATTGCGATTTTCAAGTTGAGCAACAGAAACAGTGCAAGCCCAAGCGAAGCTAACCTGAGCGCACGATCTTCTTCTAAGGTCGGCACGCCCTTGGTAAGGGCGTATGCGGCACAAATGCTTTGGTTGATAGTACTTTGCGCACCCTACAGCCCCCTGCGCGCAGGGGAGCTGCAACTCTTCACATTAGGCTCGGGAGGAGTATCGGGAAGTTACTATGCGGCGGCTCGCGCCCTCTGCGACGAAGTTAACCGCTCTGAGCGCGGGCGATTGCGATGCAGCCCCGATCCAACCGCCGGTTCGATTTACAATCTTAGGGCGCTGCGTCAAGGCCAGGTCGACTTCGCATTCGTTCAGTCTGATTGGCAGCGACAGGCATATGAAGGCAAGGGGCGCTACGCAAATTTGGGTCCTATGCAAGACTTGCGTAGCGTATTGGGGCTTTATCCCGAAGCGATAACGATCTTGGCTCGGCGAGATGCTGGGATCGTCAATGTCGAGGATTTAATCGGAAAGCGCGTTGATATCGGCCATCCTGCTTCCGGACGGCGGGCAACGACTGAGAGGCTCTTAAGCGTATTCAAGGCGTCGGCAGGGGATTTCGCGCAGTTGGCAGAACTGTCAGTGGGTCGCGCTATTAAAGGAATTTGTGAAGGGCAGATTGATGCGACCATCCTTGTCCTCGGTCACCCCAACGCCAATGTAGGCCAGGCCTTGTCAGACTGCGGCGTCATTCTTGTTCCGGTTGAAGGTCCGCGATTTGACGCTGCAATAGCTGATGGTGTCGATTACAATCGCTCTATTATTGCTCGTTCCACATATCCGAGCCTCGATGCAGATGTGCCAACGTTTGCCGTAACCGCGACACTTGTTACCCGCAGTTCCGTGGACACTAACCTCGTTGAAACCGTGGTCAGTCGTGTTTTGCGACGGCTACCGCGACTGGCGCAAAGCGCGCCAGTTCTTGCTGGTCTGAACGTTTCCAATATGCGGCGGCGCGGCCTAACGGCGCCGCTGCATCCCGGCGCCAAAGCAGCATTTAAAGCAGCTCTTAAAACAATTCGCTCACGCGTTTTGAAGGGCCCGGGACACGTCGGAGATTGATGCTTTCTCAGCGTCGCTCACTTTGACACCACCGAAGCCCAGGAACCCGCCCTCAGATGCGGCTTCCGAGACTTTATGTGCAACACCTTCCAGCCATGCTTTAAAGACCGCCGCGTCTTCCGGAGCCTTAGCGTCCAGGATCCGCGCTGCCTCCCCAAGCTGTTCCAGCACCTGCGCCTTGATTTCGACGGGTGATTTGCCCGTCAGTTCGCTTTTGAGCTTCTCTTGCGCTAAACCGCGCCCCTCGGAGGTCTGGAATTCAGAACCAAGCGCCTTAATGAGCTCGTTTGCCTCAGCGTCTGACTTGGCATCAATCAGGGCTCGGGCATTAGCCATACCCTCTTGTATCATTCCCCATATACCGCTCGGATCAGCAAGCGTTACAGCCATACTTGCGAGCATGGGGCTCGCCATGACGGATTTCCATTCCTCGAGTGTGAAGCTGTCTTTATTCGCCATAGTTATCCTCCGAAGGCGTTGATGATCGTCGTTACTCGCATCTGCTCCTCAACTCTTAGCTAGCTGATCGAGGTGCGCGCGCAGTTTATTGATGACCGGCTCTGCGATCTGGGAAACCCCGGGTATCGCGAGAACTTTTGAAAAGACCTCTTCGATGGAGGGGCGAGAGGTCGCGACCAAGGTCGCTAAAACCGACTGCCCTTCCGTGGGCAACTGGCCTGAAAGTGCGGCAAGCTCTTCAAGCTCTGTCGTTGCCGCATTCAACTGCGGCAGAGCCGACTGGGCCGATGCCGTATCGGTAACTGTTCCGAGTGCCGTAGTTAGGCCCTTGAGAGTCTTGTCCCAGCTTTGACGGAGATCGGTGCCGTTAACGACCAGGCCTGTTGGACTTGGTGCTTTTTCAACTGCTGCTGGTTGAGCGGGGGGGGGTGGGGCAACATCGCTGCTGCGGTCACCAAGAAACCACCACGCCAATCCCGCGACTGCCACCAGCGGCAAGAGCCAAGTCGTCTAGTTCCTGGATGACGTTTTCACCTCGGTGGAGGTCGGTGTCGCGGCTCGAGGCGTTTGACCTGCTATCGCCGAAAAGCCCGGGATGTCGGCGTCCTTAAGCAGGTCGCTAAACCCAGCGGGCATAGCGGCGGAGACGTTGTCCTTCTGGGACGTAAGGAGTTGCGCCAGTCCGGAGGCATCAAGTCCTTGCTTCTGCTTTTGTTGGCCGAGGAGCCCAAATAGGGCTGGCGCAAGCATACCAAGCAAAGACGTGCTCGTTCCTTGGTTCAGGCCTGAAAATTTTCCAAGTGCCCCGGCGAGCGATGGAACCGAAGAGTTTCCGAGGAGCGAAGAAAGCGCCCCTATCCCGCCCTTGATAAGGTCCTGCTGCCCTGATCCTCCGATGATAGATGATAGATTGTCGAGTATACCCGGATCTTGTTTGTTGAGCATTTTATCGAGGTTGATAGCGCCATCGGGCTTTGATGCTACGCCGCCCAGACTTCCAATGAGTGCGGGCAGGGCAGCTGTCACGGCTTTGCCGATCAAGGTCCGATCAGCGCCAAGCGCTGACGCTATCTTGGCGATGACGTCAGGAGTCAGATATTGTAGGCCAAGTGAAATCAGGTTGGTACTCATGGAGATACTCTTGAAAGCTGTATGTAGGAATCACATTTTGCGAGGACAAAGTTCTTCTAAGTTAAACGCAAGCCAGTGAGCTGGTGCCAAGGTAGCCGTCCGCCATCTCTTTAAAACTGAAGACGAAGAGTTGCCGGATATCCGGAGCAGGCGCGCGATACGTGGTGCCAAAACCTTCCGAGAAGGTTTTGTAAAGAGTTAAGCGATGCGCCACACGCGTGGCAAGCCCTACTATCCGATGGCCGAACGCTGGCCTCTCTCGCTAAAGAGCCGGTTGCTTCTTGTAAACTATTATCTTCCTGGCAATCAGCAACGTGCGATCGCCGACTTCGTCGATCAATATAATCACCGACGTTATAACGAGAGCCCGGACAACCTCACGCTAGCTAATGTGTACTTCGGCCGAGGCAAGTGCATAGGAGTGTCCCCACAGAAGTGGAGAGGTAAACAGGATCATCTGGCACTGCGTGCACTCGCTGAAAGCAAAGCGTGACAATTTGTTGTCGAGCCCCCTGCGCTTTCTCCTATCCCTTTTAAAACTGTGCCGTCATTTTAGTGGGTGTCTAAGTATGGCGAGTAGCCAGAGACCCACCACTAAGCCGGCCCAACTAGCCTTCTCAATTGCTCTGTAGGTTCTTGGCCATCCGGCTCATGGGGAAGGCCTCACAGGATACTACAAGAATAGGCGATCACGTATGGATAAGCCCGGCAAGATGCCAGCACCGCGAAAGGTAGAGGAGATCCCAGGCAACTATCGTGTCGATGATGCTGAGGGAAATGCTGTTGCTTATAGCTATGGCCTTGGGCCCAAAGAGTTGCCAGCGACGGACCATCTCATGTTGACCCGAGATGGGACCAGGCCTGATAGCCTCAAATCAGTTCCAGGTCTTCCAAGGGAGAAGTTTATGCTGGCCAAAGTGGCGATTGCTCTATTGATGTTGGTTCTTGCCATAGTCATTCAGCAAGGCAACGCGCAAGCGGAACCAAAGGGGTGGAGGTGCGAGTACCGCGTTTACTCGCCTACCTATAGGAGTGGCCCCCGCCTCTATAACTGTTATGGAACGAACCTACGAAACACAAGGGCGCGAACAAAAGCGCGATGCGGCAACAGTCCCCGTTGTATTGTCGGCGCATGTTTGCCGATCGATTTT